>PWOG01000176.1 GCA_003557565.1 Desulfobulbaceae bacterium | reverse complement strand
GTTGATTTTTTTTTGGTTAGGCCCCGGGCCTGGAGATGAGTATTGTTGGGGCAATTAACTGTAACGTCGTCTTTTGTCAGACTCTAAATATCAAAAGGAGATAAGGAAATGAGAAAAGGTTTAATTGTGGTCATGGCAATGCTGATGGTAACCTTTGCCACTGCCGGCAGTGCTTGGGCTGAAAGCAGTCTGCGAGAGGGTGCTTTTGGCTTCACCGTCCAGGTGGTGAACCTTGATACCGAGATTACAGAAGACGGAATGATAGCCGGCAGATATCTGATTCAGGATAATATGGCGGTGATTGGAGGTTTTGGCCTGAATTTCAGGGGCCAGGATGCCGACGGCACCGATGTCGCCTTGATGGGCGGCATAAGGCATTACCTGAATACTTCCAGCTTTGCGCCTTTTCTTGGCGGTTATCTGGAGCACCACCGTTTTAACGACGGCAATTCCAAGGTTACCCGACTGGTCGGCGAGTTCGGCGCGGAATATTTTTTGGCCCGGCAATTCAGTGTTGAAGGCAGCATCGGGCTGGGCTACACCCTGCAGGACCAAGGTCCCGCTGACTTTTCCAGACTGGGAACCAGGAGATCGGCCATAAGCGTCAATTTTTATTTCTAGTCTTGGAACTTTTCTCTCCAGGCCGCTAGCGCCACTTCTGTGGCAAAAACAAAAAACCCTGCGGATTGTTTCCGTGGGGTTTTTTATTTGTGACTTGTACGGTCGGCAATGAAAATTGGTGTCTGACCACAATTTTCTGCTGAAAATTCGCCGGAGCCTTGATTATAGCGACGGACAGGAGCGTTAGAAACGGGCCCTGAAGCCGACCCGAAAATTGTCGTCCACGGTCTTGCTGCCGATATCTTCCAATTTGGCCCGCATGTGCTGATATTCGGCATAGATCTGCAGGGAGCGGCTGATGGAGAAACCGACCCGGAGCCTGCTTTCGAGCATCCGGTCAAGGTCGGAAAAAGAGAGAAATTTTGGGGTGTAAAAAACCTTGCCCTGAAACCCCAGGCCACCCAGGGCCGGCGGGTAATAATAAAGCCGCAGGCCCATCGGTACCCCGAAAATGTTCTGATTGGCCGCATCATGGCGTTTTCTCCCCGCGATGAACCCGGGGCCCACTCCCATGCCGACGCCCTCTTCGAGTTCCGCCTTGAATTCCAGATCTAGGGAGGTGAGGAAAAGTTTTCTGCTTTCGTTGTAGAGAGCACGTGCTCCCAGTTCGGAATGGCCTTGATAACCGACCGGGCCGGCCAGCTTTGCCTGAATCGAGTAATCGTTGAGGTTCAGATCAAAGGAGTTTGCCTGGGCTTGAGGGGTGCTTGCCAGAGCGAAGGCAATAACTCCCGCTGCTAAAAATTTCTTCATTTCCTGCTCCTTTTGGTTCTGATTTTACTGGGCACTGTAGTCGTGGCGGGCCAGGTTCTCAAAGGTGGTGTAGCGGTCGAGAAATGCCAGCTCCACCGTGCCGGTGGGGCCGTTGCGCTGCTTGCCGACGATCAGCTCGGCCAGCCCCTTTTTGGGATTGTCCTCTGCTGTATTATACACTTCGTCGCGATAAATAAAACAGATTACATCAGCGTCCTGTTCGATGGCGCCGGATTCCCGCAGATCCGAGAGCTGCGGCCTTTTGTTGGGCCGGCTTTCAAGGCTACGGTTGAGCTGGGAAAGGGCCATCACCGGTATATGCAGTTCCTTGGCCATGGCTTTTAGTGACCGTGAAATCTCGCTGATCTCCTGTTCCCGCGACTGCACGTTGCTGCGGCCCCGCATCAGCTGCAGGTAGTCTACCACCACCAGGCCGATGTTGTGTTCGGTCTTGAGCCTTCGGGCCTTGGCCCGCATCTCCAGCACCGAAATGGCGGGGGTGTCGTCAATGTAAACGGGAGCGTCCAGCAGCATGTTGTAGGCCCGGGTAAGCTTGGGCCAGTCCTGCTCCTTTAAAAAGCCAGTGCGCAGGCGTTGGGCGTCCACCCGGCTCACCGAACAGAGCATCCTCAGGCCCAGCTGTTCCTTGGACATCTCCAGGCTGAAGACCCCCACCGGGGTCTTGTTAACCAGCGCCACATGCTGGACCATGTTCATGGCCAGGGCGGTCTTGCCCATGCTGGGCCGGGCCGCCAAGATGATCAGGTCCGAAGGCTGCAGGCCGGCGGTCATCTTGTCAAAATCGTGAAAATCGGTGGGTATGCCGGTGATGTGTTCCTTGCGTTCGTAGAGGGTTTCCACGAGCTTGAAGGTCTCGTTGATCACCGTCTTCATTGCCCAGTAGGACTGGCCGCTTTTGGAACGGGAAATTTCAAATACGGTCTGTTCAACTTCGTCCAGCAGGGCATCGATATCGTTCTGCTCTTCGTAGCAGCGGCCGGCGATTTCGGTGCTGGTCTGGATCAGGCGGCGCAGGATCGCCTTGTCCCGGACAAGTCGGGCGTAATGGGAGATATTGGCCGCCATGGGCACCTGATCGGTGAGCGAGGCCAGATAGGCTGGCCCCCCGACCTGGTCAAGTTTCCGGGCGTCCTTGAGGTGACTGGTGACGGTGATCAGATCCATGGGCTCGCTTTTTTCAAAGAGAGCCACCATGGCAGTGAAGATGTGACGGTGTCCTTCGCGGTAAAAATCTTCCGGTGCCAGGACATCCACGGCCTTGGTCATGGCGCCTTCCTGCAGCAGAACGGAGCCGAGCACACATTGCTCGGCTTCAACGTTCTGGGGGGGAAGACGGTGGATGGAAGTGCCGGTGGCGTTGTCCATCAAAAGGGGTTCCGTCTCCTTATTGTTCCCTTTCCTCGGGCACCACTTCCACCTTGATCTCGCCGTTTACCTGATAGCCGGCTTTGTAGGGGATGGTGTAGGTGCCCAGAGTCTTGATGGGGTCATCAAGCATGATCTTCTTTTTGTCCACCTCAATTCCCTGGGCGGCCAAAGCGGATGCGATATCGGCGCTGGTAACCGAGCCGTAAAGCTTGTCGCCTTCGCCGGTACGCTGCTCAATGGTGACGGTGGCGGCGCTGATGGCGGCGGCCTGTTTTTCCGCAACCGCGCGCTGTTCGGCTTTGCGGGCGGCAATGGCAGCCTGCTGCTTGGCCAGCACGGCAAGATTGCTCTTGCTGGCAATGATCGCTTTGCCCTGGGGAATCAAATAATTGCGGCCATAACCGGGTTTAACATTGACCACATCACCTACCTCGCCCAGGGTATCGATGGTTTCCTTGAGTATCAATTCCATTCTTCACATCTCCATCTATTGGTTGCAGGCCGGCCAAAGTAATCTTAAGTCCGGCGGATCATGCTGATATTTGTTAATTTGCCGCTGGCAATGGGCGCCTTTGGCGGCTTGGTTTTATTTTACGGTTGCTTCGTCTGGTCGGACAGGCGGCCGCGTACGTCCAGGCGGACATCGGCCAGGCCCAGCAGGGCCAGCAACACTGGACCGTATGCCTGGAGCAGTACCAAGGCGTAGCAGGCACCCCGCAGCAACGGCGGCAGTCGCCAGTGAGCCAGCAAAAAACTCATGATCCCCAGGCCCTGCATGAAATAAAGCATGCCCAGGACCAAAACCAGGTTGATCCCAACGGAAGCCACCGGTTCAAGGCGAATCAACCAGAGCAGCAGTCCCAGGGCGGCCACTAGCACGAAGTGTTCGGGCACTCGCCAGTGTTTGAACTCCGGCCAGGGGCTCAAATCCGGATCCTTTCCGCGCAGCAGCCAGTGGGTGGCCATCAGGTTCAGCCATACCAGGGTGAGTAGCGACATGGTGAACAGGGCCGGCCAGGTTCGGTCAATCACCCGGCGCATGTTCTCCATGACCGCCGTTGCATCCTCGGGCTCAAAGACTTCGGCCAGGGTATGATCCATGTTTTCCTGGAAAACCTGGACCGGCCCGGGGTTGCCGGTGGCTCCGGCAAAAGCGCCGAGGACGAGCCAGAAACAGGCCAGATAGGCCAGGCCTTTGATTCCGGTCCAGTTGGGAGTCTCGCCCAGGCCGATACCCCGGGCCAGGATGTAGCCCAAAGGTACCATGCTCAGCCCGAAAAGCAGAATGAGCAGATTGCCGCTGACCAAAGCGATAATCGCCGCCGCCAGCATGGCCCAGATAACAACTGCACGTCCCTGGTTGTATCCAAGGGCCACCATGTGATAAGCTACAGTAAATGGTACCAGGCTATGCAGCCACACCAGCCCCGGGCTCAGCAATGGCAGAACCAGAGGGGCTGCGGTAAGTACCAGGGCCGGGAGTTGCCCGGCGGGAAATGCCGGTCTGCCGTGATTGTCCGTCAAACCGGGGTTTCCTGTAGCTTAAAGGTACGGGTTACCGGAGTAGGGCAGCAGAGCGATCTGGCGGGCCCGCTTGATTGCTTCCGATAGCTGGCGCTGGTGCTTGGCGCAGTTACCGTAAATCCGCCGGGGAATGATCTTGCCCCGCTCGGTGAGAAAGCCCCGCAGGGTCTTGACATCCTTATAATTGATGTTCAGGCTCTTGTCGCTGCAGAAACGACAGACTTTACGACGGCCGAAATATTTTTTGCGCTTCATCATGACGTTGATTCCTTAGAATGCTGGTTTGGTGGGAGAAGACGCTCAGGCGTTTTCTTCGCCGTTTTCTTCCCCGGTTTCTTCTATAACGTCTTCGTCGTTGACGTTTTCGTCGTCGGTATCCTCGTCCTGGCCCGGGGTGAAGGGCTCTTCATCACCGGTGAGCTTGACCGTGAGAAACTTGAGGATCCGGTCGTCGATCCGCAGCTGGCGCTCCATTTCCTTTATCCCGTCCGGGGACATGGTGTAACGGAGGAGCAGATAAAACCCCTGGGTTTCCTTGTTGATGGTGTAGGCGAGTTTCTGCAGGCCCCAGCGGTCAACGCCGGCGACCTCCCCCTGGTGGGAGGTGATAACGCCGGAATACTTGTCGATGATGGCGGTAAGATCGGCTTCGGCGCCGGCACTGGGCCGGACAATGAAAACACTTTCGTAATTGCGCACGTATGTCCTCCTTTTGGGCATGCGGCCCTTTAATCAAGGGCAAAGAGGTAATCTCTGCGGCCGGAGTGACCGCTCCTTAAAAGAAGAACCACTTACCATGGAGGAGGTCGAAGTGTCAAGAGTTCAGTGCCTGTTGTCTTTTTTCTCCGCCTCCTTGATGGCCTCCCATTGCCGGCGCAGGTCCTCGTCGGATCCCGCTTTTTGGTCGCCGAAAACATGGGGGTGGCGTCGGATCATTTTGGTGATGATGCCGTTTATGACCTCGCTGAGGGTGAAAGCATGGCGTTCTTGATAGATTTTGGCAAGAAAAAGGACTTGGAAGAGCAGGTCGCCGAGTTCCTCGCGGACATGGTCCGGGTCGTCACCACCCAGGGATTCGTGCAGTTCGTGGGCCTCTTCCAGCAGGTAGTGTTTGAAGCTTTCCGGGGTCTGCTTGCGGTCCCAGGGGCAGCCGTCAGGACCCCGCAGGCGGGTGATCAGGCTGGTCAGCTGTTGCAGGGCCGCGCCCGGATTTTCCAGGTTATCGCGGGGGGTGGTGGTTGGCTT
>PWOG01000071.1 GCA_003557565.1 Desulfobulbaceae bacterium | reverse complement strand
CGTACAGCAGACGGGCGCCGCTGTCCCGGCACAGCTGGTTGATCAGGCGCTCTTTGCAGCGGTGAAAAAAAACTACACTGCCGTCAGCCTCCGCCCAAACCCCGATCAGGTCCGGATCATCGATGGCCGGCGGGTTGGGGGCGTCCAGGTGGTAGGTATAGAGTCGGTCGTAGCGCTGGTGTGGGGGTTTGAGCATGATTCTTTATCCTCATTAAGACGCAAGATGCAGATGCGGTGCCCGTGATCGCTTACTGATCGACCAGGTAGCCGGGCCGCAGTCGGACAGCGGCGGCACATGGCCGTTCCCCGAAGGGGGGAGGGGCGATAATGGCGGGTTCGTCCGAAACCAGGCGAGTCTTTTGGTCGTCCTCAAGGGCGGCCTGCAGGCGACGGAGGACGGCCTCTTGCCGTTGTCCGGCCAGTGCAAGCAGCTCCCGGCGCCCGACGATGCCGCCGCCGCGCTGTTCTATGCCGTCATTATTGGCTGACTGATCTGCCGGCGGGGGTTCCCCATGCTCGTCGGTAAGTTGCCTGGCCAGGGCCGTCGCCTTCTGTTGAAGCCGTTGGCGCACCGATTGCTCCTTTTGGCCCCGCAGGGTTTCCAGGTCACAGGTGGGATCACTGATTCCCTGGAGATGCAGGGTCAGCAGAGGCCGGCGGCCAAGAGCCGTGGCCATTTGGTCAAGGCTCCGGCCACCGTCCCGGCTCAGGGTATGGTCGCCGGGGACAAAGGGGATTTGCCCGGTTATCTCCAGTTCAGGCAACTGACGGGCCAGCAGGGCCAGGGGATTGTCATCGGCCGCCGTCAGCAGATCACTGAGTTTTGCGGTCAACTTGTCCAGATATGTGGGCGGATCCCCGTGGTCCAGGGGTAAGGCAATGGCCAGGTCCAGCGGCAGTTGATGTCCCTGGACGGTGAGCAGGGCCTGGAGCAGCGGCAGGGCCTGGTTGTCCGCCGGGACTCTTCCCAGCTCCATGGATGAAACGGTAAACTGCTGATTCAGTAGCAGTTTGTCGTCATGCCGGATAAATTCGGTCCCGCCGTTCAACACCCCCCCCTTGAATGCCCCCTCCAGCACCGGTTCAAGGTAGGCGGACAGGGCGGTCAGGGGTAGGTTGTGCAACTCCAGGCTGGCCTTGGAGCCGGGGTCAGTACCGGCTCGCAGCACTCCCTGAAGTTCCAGGGCGCTTGTTTCCGGGCCCCGACCGCGCAGGTCAAAGCTCAGGCCTTGGTTTTGTACCCGGCTCCGTTGCAGGTTGCCCTCAAAAGCGGCCAGTTTACCGTTGAAAACCAGCTCGTGGCTTTTGTCGGTGTATTCCAGGCGGCTGTTGTGGATATCCACCCGGGCCGGGAACAGGTGGGAGTCGGTGAAGGTGCTCGGGGCAGGGAAGTTGTAACCCTTATCATGATCCCGCACCAGATGGACATAACCGCGGTCGATGACCAGGGAAGGAAAAAACGAGTCCAGGCGGAACAGGGAGAAAAAACTTACATCCAGTATCAGGGTGCGAAAGGACAGCAAGGGGTCTACCCGGTCGTAGGGGTTGGCTTTGCGGGGGCCGACGATGCCGTTGTGCAGGACCAGTTGTCGGGCAAGCGGCCGCCATTCGGCCCGGGCGATGGTCACCGGCCGGTCCAGCCTTTTTTCCAGGGACTGGGCCAATAGGCGGGGAGCGGTTAAAGGAAAGACAATCCAGGAGCCGACCAGATACAGCACCAGGGCAATAATGCCGATCAGAGTAGTCCAGACCAGGGAGGCAGGGAGCCGTTGCGGTCGCCGCCGGCGGCGCCTGGGTCGTGGTGGCGGCGAAGAGGGGGGCTGTTGGCCGGCTCCGGGTGATTTTTCCCCGGCAGGCGGGGTTTTGTCGGTAACATCGCCATCTGGTCGACCGGGAGAGTCGCCGGCGGGCACTTCCCCGGCGATGGGAATGCTGCCGATGGGATCCTGGTCGTTTATGCTCATATCTTCAGGGTCTGATGATGTTCCGGGTTGCTGCCCGGGAGTAGTTGATCCGGGATAGTGGCGGACGGCATGGTGACATGCTATAGTTGCCATTTATACCATCTTGAAATTTGCTGACAACCTTGAAAAATCGGGGGCTCAAGCTCGAGAACCCGGCCAAAAAACCTCAATCATTAACCAACTACCCAACCACCAACAACTATTGGACGGCAATGAACAACCAACAGCATACAAGACCTCACCAGTCATCGTCGCAGCCGATTATGACGGCGATAAATTTTATCCGGGGCCTGCTGGTCCTGGCTCTAATTCCCCTGCTCATCGGTCTGGTCAGTTTTATAGCGCTATTGCTGGCCATGTTCCGGGGTGCCCGGGGGGCGGACTTGCAGTTTCTGCCCCGCTGGTCGGGGCGGACCATCTGCCGTGCCAGCGGCGTGGAGGTGGAAATCATCGGCGGCGAAAACCTTGATCCGGCGAGACCTTATATCTTTGCCGCCAATCACCAGAGCCAGTTTGACATTTTTGTCCTCCAGGGGTACCTGGGCTTTGATTTTCGCTGGATGGCCAAAAAGGAACTTTTTAGCATCCCCCTTTTCGGCTGGGCCATGCGCCGGGCCGGTTACATACCGGTGGATCGCGGCCATGGGCGGCGGGCCCTGGAAAGCATCAACGAGGCGGCACGGGAGATTGCCGCCGGGACTTCGGTGATCATCTTTCCCGAAGGTACCCGTAGCCCCGATGGCCGCGTGCAACCCTTCAAATCCGGAGCCATGGTGCTGGCTGTCAAGTCCGCAGTGGAAATTGTCCCCATGGCCATTGCCGGTACCCATGAAATCCTGCCCAAGGGCAAGCTGCTGCCCCGGCCCGGCCGGGTGACGATCCGCCTGGGACAGCCGATCCGGGCCGCCGATTACACCCTTAAACAAAAACAGCAACTGGCCGAACTCCTGGAAAGCCGGGTCCGTTCCCTCCTGTAAACATCCGGCGGCACCGTATTTATGGGCCAGCGGCTCGGTTGGTTTTTCCGCCCGGTGGTCGAAAAGCTATAACTAGTCACAGTGTTCGTCCCGTAAGCGGTCACGGGGTGCCGCAGGTTGCGACGATCGGGGCGGCGATGCCTACATCAGTACGTGAGCCGGTCCGATCGCCGCAAGATGCGGTGCCCCGTGATCGCTTACGAAAAGCTCAGTTCCCCCCGCCCGGAGTCCAGCTCTACCCTGGCCCCCAAGGGCAGGGTCAGGTTGCGTTGGCCGTGGCCGGCGGGAAAATTGGCCCACAGGGGAATCTGTCGCTGCTCGGTCAACTCCAGGAGCCGTTGCCAGATATCCTTGGGGGGGCCGCAGTCCTTGAATTCACCCAGGATAATGGCTGCCGGTTGCTCCAGGCGACCGGCCAGTGCCAGTTGGGTGAGCAGGCGGTCTATGCGGTAGGGGGTCTCGCCCACATCCTCCAGCAGCAGGATCGCGCCGTCCAGGTCCGGCTCCCAGGGGGTGGCCAGCAAGTGGTTAAGGCAGGCAAGGTTGCCGCCCAGCAAGGGACCGCTGGCGGTGCCGGGGCGGATGACCTCCAGGCCGGAAGGTCGGATAACGGCAGGAAAATCACCGGTTATGGCCTGGAAGAAGTGCCGGAAGGATTCCCGGTCGCTTTCGGCCAGGGTGCTGAGCATGGGCCCGTGCAGGGGAAAGATGCCGGTTTGTTGCAGAAAGGCGAAGTGGAGCACGGTGAGATCGGAAAAGCCGATGAGCATTTTCCGCCGGCTCGCCAGCAGTTCCCAGTCCAGGCTTGGCAGCAGCCGCAGGCAGCCGTAACCGCCCCGCAGGGCCAGCAGGGCCTTGACCTGGGGATCCCGCCACAGTTCGTGCAATTCCTGCGCCCGCTCAGCGTCATCTCCCGCCAGATAGTCCCGCCGGCGTTCCAGGAGCCCCCGCTGGCAGCGCACCTGGAACCCGGCTTCGTCGAGTAGGCGCAGGCCGGTCTCGGCGGCCCGGCGGTCCTGGACGGGCCCGGCCGGGGCAAAAATACCGATGGTATCCCCCTTTTGCAGGGGCGGGGGCAGCCGGCGTTCAACGGTTGCGTTCATGGATGATCCGCAGTCCTTCCAGGGTTAGCAGGGGGTCGACCTCGTCGATGGCCTCGGTGTGGGGAGCTATCAGCTCCGCCATGCCGCCGGTGGCGATAACCAGAGGGGTGGCCGGGGCCATTTGTTCCTTGGTACGCCGGACCAGGCCTTCAATCATGCCGGCGTAGCCCAGCAGGACCCCGGAACGGATGGCTTCCACGGTGCTGGTGCCGATGGCCGCTTCCGGCGGGCTGGCAATATCCACCCGGGGCAGCTTGGCGGTGCGCCGTTCCATGGCCTCCAGGGCAACGGCGATCCCGGGGGTGATGGTGCCGCCCAGGTAGTCGCCGTTGGCGGAGATGCAGTCCAGGGTGATGGCGGTGCCGAAATCGATGATGATCAGGGCTTGCTGGTACTGCTGATAGCCGGCGGCGGCGTTGACCAGACGGTCGGCCCCGACCTCGGAGGGGTTGGCCAGGGCCACCCGGACCAGGCAGTCCAGTTCGTTGCTGACCACCAGCGGTGCAACCTTCAGATCCTGGCCCAGGAAACGGCCGGCAAACCGGCTCCAGGTCGAAGTTACCGGTGGAACCACGCTGGCGATCACCATGTCGCTGATCTGGCCAAAGGTTATTTTTTCCATGGCAAACAGGGTGTGGAGCCGGGCGGATAATTCATCGACGGTGACCTCCCGGTGGCTGCCGATCCGCCACTGGCAACGCAGCCGGGGGCCGTCGAAAAGCCCGATGACGGTGTGGGAGTTGCCCACGTCGATGGCTAGGAGCATAAGGGTTTTTCCTGGTTGGGCCGGTGCAAGGTTGCGATCCCGCACGTCGACCGGTTAAAATGCCTGTTGACGTTTTGACATTACCAGAATATCAGAGTGTTTGTCCAGCGACCAAGGCCGGACCGCTCGCCGGTAAGCGATCACAGGGCCACCGCCGTAAGCGGCGATCGGTCCGGCTCACGTGATGTACGTTGCGCCGTCGAGGCTTACCACAACCTGCAGCATCCTGTAACCGCTTACCATTTTGCCCCCGTGATCATTTACGTTCGCCGCTTTCGGCGGTGCCCCGTGATTGCTTACAAATCAGCAACAAGGAGATGAAGGTATGGACTATATCGAAGTTGTTACCACCGTGGAAACCAGGGAAGATGCCGAGCGGATCGCCCGGATCCTGCTTGAAAAGCATCTGGCGGCTTGTGTCCAGATCGTCGGCCCCATAACCAGCATGTTTCGCTGGCAGGGTGAGGTTGAGAGGGCCGACGAATATCGTTGCCAGATCAAGTGCCGCTCCGACCGTTTTGATCGCATCGAGCGGGTTATCGCCGAAATTCATCCCTACGAAGTGCCGGAGGTAGTGGCCCATCCCTTGCCGACCTGCAGCAGCGACTATGAAAAATGGCTGCAGGAAGAACTGCAGGACTGAGTGCCGATGAATGCCGATGAATGTCATGGATAAGCAGGAAAACAGTAGCACCGGCCGGCGGTCCCGCCGGCGCCGGCGGGG
>PWOG01000283.1 GCA_003557565.1 Desulfobulbaceae bacterium | reverse complement strand
GGAACTGGCGGAGGCGGTGAAGATGTGCGCCCGCCAGTGCATCAAGCTTGAATCTTGTTGGGAAAAAGATAAATGACCACGGGGGGCAACAAATGGTAAGCGATCACCGGGTGCCGCAGGTTGTGGCTAGCGGGGCGGCGATGCGTACATTAGTACGTGAGCCGGCCCGATTGCCGCAAGATGCGGTGCCCGGTGACCGCTTACGTTACAAGAGGGTTTTGAAGACCACGAAGCCGCCGATGAGCAGCACCAGGAAGACGATGGTCAGCAGATTGAAGTAGCGCTCGATGAAGCCGCGGATGGCCGGGCCGAAATAGTAGATGAAGGCCGCCACCATGAAGAACCGGGCGCCCCGGGAGATCAGGGAGGCCAGGGAGAAGGTGGCGAAGTTGAGCTCGAAGGCCCCGGCGGTGAGGGTGAAGAGCTTGTAGGGCAGGGGGGTGAAGCCGGCGGCGCCCACCGCCCAGGCGTCGTACTGCTGGTAGAGGGCCTGCACCTGGCCGAACTGGTCGGCCATGCCGTAAATCTCGATGATCCGGTGCCCCACCAGGTCCATGAAGAAGTATCCCAGGCCGTAACCCAGCATTCCCCCCAGTACCGAGCCCACCGTGCAGACCAGGGCGAAGATGAAGGCTTTGGCGGGCACGGCGATGGCCAGGGCCATGAGAAAGACATCCGGGGGGATGGGGAACACCGAGGATTCCACCACCGCCACCCAGAACAGCACCCAGATCCCCCCGGGCCGGCTCATCAGGAGCAGGCAGTGATCGTAGATGCGTCTTAAAAAACCCGGCGGCCGGTCTTCACTCATCATGCCAGCCGTGGGCGCCCATCAGTTTCACGAACCGGACCTGCTCCCTGACCTCGCTGCTGATCTCGCCGTGCTCCTTGCGGATCACGGTCAGGGCCTGCATGCCGTGCTCCCCCACCGGGATCACCATGATGCCGGGGTCGGCCAGCTGTTCCACCAGGGGCTGGGGAACCCGGGGGCCGCCGGCGGTGACGATGATGCCGTCGAAGGGGGCGTGTTCCGGCCAGCCGGTGGTGCCGTCGTCGGCCTTGCTGAGGATGTTGTAGCAGTGCAGGCGGTCGAAGTTGCGACGGGCCCGGGCCAGCAGGGTCTTGATCCGTTCCACGGTGTAGACCTGGGTGCAGATGGCGGCCAGCACTGCGGCCTGGTAGCCGCAGCCGGTGCCGATCTCCAGGATCCGGTGGTGGGGTTGGGGCTCCAGCAGCTGGGTCATCAGGGCGACGATATAGGGCTGGGAGATGGTCTGCCCCTCGCCGATGGGCAGGGGAAAATCGCCGTAGGCCTGGTCGCGGAGGGCCTCTTCCACAAAGAAGTGGCGCGGCACTCTGGCCATGGCCTCCAGCACGGCCCGGTTGTGGATCCCCCGGGGAATCAGCTGCTCTTGAACCATCCGCTGCCGGGCTTTTTCGTAGTTGCTGTTCATGGGCCGTTTTCCAGATATTGATCCAGGTATTGCCGGTAATCCTCGGCGGTCAGCTCCCGGTAGCGGGCGCCGCTTACCCGGTCGTCGCGGATGGTGACCACCGCCAGGTGGAAATCCTCGCGGCCCAGCCAGTTGCCCAGCAGCGGGGTTCGCCGCAGCCAGTTCTGGCGATGTTCCAGATAAAGCCATTCTTCCGCGCCGTTTTCAAGGGGGCTTATGACATCCGGCGTCCCCAGCATGAACTCGACCTGCCGGGCGCTGTCGCCGTGGTTGATCATGCCGACCTCGGCGGCCAGGTGACGCACCTGGTTGGGCTTGGAGGCGCAGGCGGCGCCGCCGGCCAGGAGCATGACGGTCAGCCCGATGGCCAGGGCCAGTCGAAAAGTTAAGGACATGGAACTCTCCTTGGGGGTTGATAAGAGCTTGCCGGCAAAACTTTCACGCGTTTATGCCGGTACTCGCTGTAAAATAGCCGGATAATCAAGCTTTGGCAACCAGAGAAAGAAAAGGGCGCCCCGCTGGAATGGAGAATGGCTTGACCGCTTGCCCATTGCTGGATATAATCCCTTAATAACATTAAGATGACCCGGCCCTTGAAGTCTTGTTTAAGTCTTGAGGTTAAGCCTTGGGTTGCCGCCGTTGTTGCCGCCGTTGTTGCGGCCGACCCAGAACAGAGGGAGGTTGACGCCATGCGCTGCCCCAAATGCGATTACATCTCCTTTGACGACCAGCAAAGCTGTGGCCAATGCGGCAGCGACCTGCTGGAGATGGCCGGCAGGCCGGCGGGCACCGTCTTTGCCGGCCCGGCTCCGGCCTTTCTGACCGGGGCTTTGGCCGAAGAAGAAGCCCGGGACCAGGACAACCCTGCCGAGGTGACCGGGGAAAAACCATAGCCAGTCTCCGTTGGTCCAGAAAACACTTGACAATTCGTCGGTATTTCAATAAATAGTCCTTCTCGTTTCCTTGAACGAGTTTTGCCGGGATAGCTCAGTAGGTAGAGCATCGGACTGAAAATCCGAGTGTCCCTGGTTCGAATCCTGGTCCCGGCACCATGTACCCAAGAGCCCGCCCTTCCGCCAGTCGGGAAGGCGGGCTTTCTTTGATCGCATTGTAAGGTTACGCAGCACCCCATCTTGCGGCGATCGGTCCGGCTTGCGTACCTGGAGTACGCGGCGCCGGTCAGCTTGCCGCAACCTGGGGTGCTGCGTAACCTTCAATGACGGCATAATGCCAATACGGCATACTGCGAAAATATTCACGGAGTTTAACGAGGAAAGTACCATGAAAGACCTGGAAAAAGCCAGAAACATAGGGATCAGCGCCCATATCGACTCGGGCAAGACCACCCTTACCGAGCGCATCCTCTTCTATACCAAGAGAATTCATGCCATCCACGAGGTGCGCGGCAAGGACGGGGTCGGCGCCACCATGGATTCCATGGAGCTGGAGCGGGAACGCGGAATCACCATCGCTTCGGCCGCCACCTACTGCGACTGGAAGGACCATTACATAAATATCATCGACACCCCCGGCCACGTTGACTTCACCATCGAGGTGGAGCGGGCCCTGCGGGTGCTGGACGGCGCCGTGCTGGTGCTGTGTTCGGTGGGCGGGGTGCAGTCCCAGAGTATCACCGTCAACCGCCAGATGAGCCGCTACCGGGTGCCCCGGATCGCCTTCATCAACAAGTGCGACCGCACCGGGGCCAACCCCGACCGGGTGATTCAGCAGCTCCGCGACAAGCTCAGCCTCAACGCCGTGCCCCTGCAGGTGCCCATCGGCTTGGAGAGCGAGCTGGCCGGGCTGGTGGACCTGGTGAGCATGAGGACCTATTACTACGAGGGCGAGCACGGCGAGATCATCCGCGAGGCGGAAGTTCCCGAGCATCTGCGCGACGAGGTGGACAGCAAGCGCGAGGCCCTGCTGGACGCCGCCTCCATGTTCTCCGATGAACTGATGGAGGCGATCCTGGAAGGCGAGCCCACCGAGGAGATGCTCATGGCCGCCATCCGCAAGGGCACCCTGACCCGGGAACTGACTCCGGTGATGATGGGCTCGGCCTACAAGAACAAGGGCGTGCAGGCCCTGCTGGACTCGGTGATCAGCTACCTGCCCAACCCCACCCAGGTCGTCAACTACGCCCTGGACCTGGACAACAACGAGGCCGAGATACCGGTGACCAACAACCCCAGGGATCCCACCGTGGCCCTGGCTTTCAAGCTCGAGGACGGCCGCTACGGGCAGCTCACCTATATGCGGGTTTACCAGGGCTACCTGAAAAAGGGCGACACCATCGTCAACACCCGTACCGGCAAGAAGGTCAAGGTGGGGCGTCTGGTGCGGATGCACGCCGATCAGATGGAGGATATCGAGGCCTCGGAGTCCGGCGACATCGTGGCCCTGTTCGGGGTGGACTGCGCCTCCGGCGACACCTTCACCGACGGCACCCTCAACTACTCCATGAGCTCCATGCACATGCCCCAGCCGGTTATTTCCCTGGCCATCAAGCCGGTGGACAACAAGGCCCAGGGCAACATGTCCAAGGCCCTGAACCGCTTCACCAAGGAAGATCCCACCTTCAAGACCTATGTGGACAGCGAGACCAACGAGACCATCATCTCCGGCATGGGCGAGCTCCATCTCAACGTCTATGTGGAGAGGATGAAGCGGGAGTACGGCGCCGAGGTGGAAGTCGGGGCGCCCCAGGTCGCCTACCGCGAGACCATCACCAAGCGGGCGGATTTCGATTACACCCACAAGAAGCAGACCGGCGGTTCCGGTCAGTTCGGCCGGGTGGCCGGTTACATGGAGCCCCTGGAAGAGGGTGAGTATGAATTCGTCGACCAGATCGTCGGCGGGGTCATCCCCCGGGAGTTCATCGGCTCCTGCGACAAGGGTTTCCAGAAGGCCATGCATAAGGGGGCGCTCATCGGCGCTCCCATCACCGGCATCCGATGCGTGATCAACGACGGCGCCGCCCATTCGGTGGACTCTTCGGACGTCGCCTTCCAGCAGGCGGCCCTGGGCGCCTTCCGGGACGGTTACAACAAGGCCGGCGCGGTGATCATGGAGCCCATCATGAAGGTTTCCGTGGAAGGCCCCACCGAGTACCAGGGCGGGATCATGGGCAGCCTCAACCAGCGCCGGGGCATTATCATCGGCACCACCGAGGAGGATGCCTACACCGTGGTCGAGGCCGAAGTGCCGTTGTCCGAGATGTTCGGCTACTCCACCGACCTGCGCTCCCTGACCCAGGGCAAGGCGGAGTTCACCATGGAGTTTTCCGCTTACCGCCCGGTGCCCAAGAGCGTGGCCGAAGAGCTCGTCGCCCAGGCCAAGAAAGACAAGGAAATGGACAAGAAATAGGAGACCGCCCCATGATAAAGCAGGAATTGATCGCCAAAAACCCGATTCGCCACCTGAAAGCCGGGAGCGAAGGTCCGGTCCGTTCGCAGATGGGGTTGGTCATGGCCCGGGCCGGCCTGGGCAAGACCGCCATGCTGGTGCAGATCGCCCTGGATTCGCTGCTCAACGGCAAGCAGGTAATCCATGTCAGCGTCGGCCAGAGCCTGGAGAAAACCCGGATTTGGTACGACGATATCTTCAAGGATATCGTCGCCGGCTGCCAGCTCACCAACCCCTACGAGGTTTACGACGAGGTCATGCGCAACCGCATGATCATGACCTTCCAGGAAGTGCCCTTCAACCGACCCCGACTGGAAGAGCGGCTCAATGATCTGGTGTACCAGAACATCATCCGGCCCAACTGCATTGTGGTGGACGGTTACGATTTTGCCACTGTGGATCGCCAGATTCTGGAAGATCTGCGGGAGATGGCCCGGGCCATGGATCTGGAAATCTGGTTTTCGGCGGTCAGTCACCGCGAGGACCAGCAGGCAGGCAGCCACGAAGTGCCGCCGCCCTGCCGCGAGGTCGCCGATATCTTCGATACCGTGGTCCTGCTGCACCCCGGCGCCAACACCGAATGCATCGATCTCAATATCATCAAGGACACCACCGGCAAGGCCGGCGAGCAGGTGCTGCAGCTGGATCCGATTACCTTCATGATCAAAGAGGGCTGCTAGTTCAGCGG
>PWOG01000137.1 GCA_003557565.1 Desulfobulbaceae bacterium | reverse complement strand
GCTTCTTGCGGTGATCGGCCCGACTTGCGTACCCGGGGTACGCGGCGCCGGTCCGCTTGCCACAACCTGCGGCACTGACGTTGGTTTACTCCCGGTTGCAGCACCGCTTCTTGCGGTGATCGGCCCGACTTGCGTACCCGGGGTACGCGGCGCCGGTCCGCTTGCCACAACCTGCGGCACTGACGTTGGTTTACTCCCGGTTGCAGGGCTTGAACCGCCTGCAGCACCGCTTCTTGCACAGAATTTTATTGGAATGGTCTATTGATGAGTGATATTAAGGTATTTCAGGAAGTGGCCGGATTTTACCGGATTATTCCCCTGCAGCCCCTGCGGCGCACGCCGGGGGTTTTGTTTGACAACGTGCCCATGGACATGCTGCCCCGGATCGACGCCATTGACCGGGTGCTGCACCAGGGCAGTGCGGTGTCTCCCGGTCCGATAGGAGAGGTGGAGCGGCCCTGGTACATGCACCCCCACCAGGATGACAACCTGATCGTGCTTTTCGGCCGCCGGGAGGTGGATATTTATCATCCCGAGCACGGCACTTTGAGTTTCACCGTCACCCCGGACAAGATTTTGGCCGCCGACGGCACCGAGGTTTTTTCCCAGCCGGCCATGCTGGTCTGGCCCCGCTACGTTTTTCACCGGATCGTCAGCGGCCCCGAAGGTTCGGCCTCGCTCAATTTTGCCGCGCATTATCCCGGGCTGGACATGCGCACCAACTTCAATATCTACGAACTGGACCAGGAAAGCGGCCACTACCGGATGATCCGGGAGGGTTTCCGGGACCAGGGCGGCAAAGACTGAGTCGCCCCCACCTGCGAGACCCCGTGCCCGCCTACGGCGGCAAACCCTGTGATTGGTTACAATCGGCCAGCCGACGGGAGGATAAACATGACCACCGAATTCCGGGCTCTGCCCTGGGACACTACCGATCAGGGCCAGCCCCGGCGGGTTGGCGTCGAGCTCGAGATGGCCGGGGTCGATCTGGCGACCATGGCGGAAGCGGTGCGGGCGGAGTTCGGCGGCCGGGTGGAGTACCACGGCGCCTTTCTCAGCCGGGTCTGCGACACCGAATTTGCTGATTTCCAGATCGAACTCGACGCCCGGGTGCTCCAGGATCGCAGCTACCGGGAGCACCTGCGCAACCTGGGAATTGAACTCAACGACGACGACAACGACACCCTGGACCGCTGGCTGGCCGGGGCCGCCGGCATCATGGTCCCCCACGAGATCGTGGCACCTCCCCTGCCCCTTGCCGCCCTGCCCCGGCTGGACCGGGTGAGGACGGACCTGCAGCAGAAAGGGGCCCGCGGCACCCAGTCATCTCTGCTCTACGCCTTTGGCCTGCAAATCAATATCGAGGCCCACAGCCTGACGGCCAACTGGATCCTCTCCATATTGAAGGCCTTTGTCCTGCTCTACGAGGCCCTGGTAAAGGCCGGCAATATTGATCTTGCCCGCCAGATCTCCCCCTACATCCGCCCTTTCCCCGGCGTCTACGGGCGCCTGATCCTGCAGCCGGATTACCGGCCGGACATGGGCCAGCTGATCGACGATTACCTGGAACACAACCCCACCCGCAACCGTCCCCTGGATCTGCTGCCGCTGTTTGCTGAAATCGACCGGAAGCGGGTGATGGCGGCCCCGGTGGAACACGAGCTGCTCAAACCCCGGCCGGCCCTGCACTATCGGCTGCCCAACTGCGAGATCGATGATCCATCCTGGAGTCTGGCCTTGCCCTTCAACGGCTGGGCGCAGGTGGAACACCTGGCGTTTGCCGAGGAGGACCTGCAAGCAGCCGCCGCCGCCTTCCTGCAGCGCCCGGCCCAGGCCCTGGGCCAGTTAACCGATGGCTGGGTCCGGCAAATCCGTGGCTGGTTCTAATTCCCTCAATAACGGCCCCCCAAGGGGGCGACGGCGCCCCCGGGTGGCCGTCACCGGCCCCGATCGCGGCGGCTTGCCGGCCTGGCTTTTCACCGCCTGGGCGGTGCACCGGGCCGGCGGCCGTCCCTTCCGGGTCCGGCCGGGCCGGCCGCGCCGCCAGCACCCCTTCGACGCCCTGATCATCGGCGGTGGCGCCGATGTGGACCCGAAGCTGTATAATTCCGAGGATGAAGGCCCCGCCCCCCGGGAAATCAGGGCCGCCGAAAAACGCTTCTCCCAGCGTCTGCTCGGCTACTTCTTCTACCCCCTACTGTGGCTGCTGCGCCTGCTGTTCCAGGCCCGCGGCGACATCCTGGACCACGAGCGCGATCTGCTGGAAAAGTCCCTTATCACCCGGGCCCTGGCCGAAAACAAGCCGATTCTGGGAATCTGCCGGGGCATGCAGCTGATCAACGTGGTCCGCGGCGGCACCCTCACCCGGGATCTCAGCGGTTTCCACGGCGAAACGCCCGGAGTGCGCAGCCTGCTGCCGGTAAAGAAGGTCAGACTGCAGCCGGACTCTCAGTTGGCGCGGATCTTTGCCGCCACTACCCTGCGGGTCAACGCCCTCCACAACCAGGCCGTGGCCACCCCGGGACACCGCCTGCGCCTCTCCGGCCGGGAGCCCAACGGCATCATCCAGGCCATCGAGGCCACCGATACCTGGTGCATCGGGGTCCAGTGGCACCCGGAATACCTGCCCCAGAAGAACGTCCAGCAGCGCCTGTTCCGCGCCCTGATCCGGGCGGCGATCACGGACTGAGAAATTTTCCGGGGCTTTTCTCCCTCGCCCCAACCTTCCTTGCCGCCACCGCACACCCCCTTGGCTCGTTATTACTTTGACTGGTGCCGGTTAATTCCACTAGGATATACATGTTCTCCGGGTCATTTCTCGGCGGTGCTTATCCCGATCTTTTCCTGATTGCCGATTTTAATCATCGCCGCTTAGCTGACTTTTTTCGACTTGTCTGGAAAGTTCGGCAAGGTAAGGCAGAAAAAACGGGGATGATGAAATTTTCCAGAGCAACATCTTAATAGCCAAACTTGAGTACAAAATTTAGTGACTATCAAAGGGCCCTGATCGCGTGAAAGTTCTGATTATCGCCACCAATCGCAACCGCTGCCCCATGCCGGTGATGCCGCTGGGAGCCTGTATGGTGGCCGATACTGCGGCGGCAGCAGGACATCAGGTCCGCTTGCTGGACCTGATGTTCGTACGCCACCCCGAGCAGGCGACCGAGGCGGCCATCCGAGAGTTCCAGCCCGAGGTGATCGGCCTGTCGGTACGGAATATCGACAACAACGACATGACCCACCCGGTCTTTTACCCGGAGCAACTGCGGCCGCTTATGGCCCTTATCCGCAGCTTGTCCCACGCCCCAGTGGTCCTGGGCGGGGCTGCGGTTTCGGTGATGCCCGAGGAGCTGCTCCGCTACACCGGGGCAACCTGCGCCGTCTGCGGCGAAGGGGAAGCGGTCTTTGCCGGGCTGCTTGATTCCCTGGCGCACAATGTTATCCCCGAAGATCTGCCGGGACTGGCCTGGCTGGAAGATGACCGTTTCCGCAGCAATCCGCCGGCCCCCGCCAATATCTCCGGCAGCTGCCAGGCCCCGGCTTTTCACCGCTGGCTCGATATCGGCAGCTACCGTAAAAACCTGGCCACGGTGCCGCTGCAGACCAAGCTGGGGTGTCAGTTCCAGTGTGTTTACTGCACCTATCGCAAGATCGAGGGCGGGACTTACCGGACCACGGAACCGGCCAGCGTGGCTCAGGCGGTGCGGCAACTGGCGGCCACCGGGCTGCGGGATATCGAGATCGTGGACAACGTCTTTAATTCCCCGTACTGGCACGCCATGGCGGTCTGCGAGGAACTGGCCCGGCTGCGGCCAAGTGGCGTCCGGCTGCAAAGCCTGGAGCTCAACCCGGCTTTTCTCGATGACGAGCTGCTGACGGCCATGGAGGCGGCCGGATTCACCGGCATGGGCATAACCGTGGAAAGCGCGGCGGACCCGGTACTAAAGAGCCTCAAAAAAGGGTTCACCACCGACGAGGTGTACCGGGCCGCCGATATCATCAGCCGCCACCGTATGCCCTGCCTGTGGATTTTTCTTTTGGGCGGCCCCGGGGAAACGCCGGAGACGGTAAAACAGACCCTCAACTTTGCCAGCCGGTTCATCCGGCCCCGGGATATCGCTTTTTTCAATCTCGGCATCCGGATCTACCCCGGTACCGAACTGGAGGCCATCGCCCGCCGGCAAGGCCTGCTGCAACTTGAACCGGCGGAGATGCTGGCGCCGGTTTTCTATCTATCGCCGGAAGTGGAAGCACGCTGGCTTCAACAAGAGGTGAAAAAGGCCATGGCACAACACCTGAATTTTCTCGACGGCGAATCCATCGGCCTGAGCTTCCTGCCTAGGCTCAACAGCCTCGGCCGGCAACTGGGCCTCAGGCCGCCCCTCTGGAGGCATACCCCCATCATCCGGCGCGGCTTACGCCTCCTGGGAATGGAATCGGGAGTATGAAACAGATGACAAACGATACCGGCAGCAGCCATCTGGCCGCCCTTGGGCTGGCCGTTCCCGGTCGCGCCTGGAACCAGCGCGAGACCCTTTCTTTTCTCCTGGCCAACTACGGGGAAATGCTCAGCTCCCGCCACCAGGCCTTTCTCAAGCGGATTTTTGCCAACCCCGCGATCCAGACGCGCTATTTCGCGTTTTCCGCTCCGGAAATCCTGCTGGCTGAAACCCCGGACCAGCGCATTGACCGCTTTCAGCGGGAGGCCGTGGCCCTGGCCGGCAGCGCCATCCGCCAGGCCCTGTCCCGGGCCGGGCTTACCGCCGGCGAGATCACCGGCCTGGTGGTCAACACCTGCACCGGCTATCTCTGCCCGGGGCTTTCCTCTTACCTGCTCGAAGAGCTTGATCTTCGCCGGGATATCCGCGCCTACGACCTGGTGGGTGGCGGCTGCGGCGGCGCCCTGCCCAACCTGCAACTGGCCGCGCCCCTGGTCCGGGAAAGCGACGGGCCGGTGCTCAGTGTTGCCGTGGAGATCTGCAGCGCCACTTATCAGATGGAAGACGACCCGGGGCTGCTTCTGTCCAACGCCCTGTTCAGTGACGGCGCGGCGGCGGCGGTGCTTCACGGGCAACCGGGCGGCTGGCGGCTGGTGGCCTCAACCAGCCGCCATCTACCCGAACTGCGGGAACACATCAGGTACGTGCACCGCAACGGGCAGCTGTACAATCAGTTGTCGCTGGATCTGCCCGGGCTGATTGGTGAAAAGATCCCGCCGATGATCCGGGATTTTCTCTCCGGACAAGGGCTGACGGTTGAGCAGATCGAGCACTGGGCATTACATGCCGGCGGCGAAAAGATCATCGGCGTTCTGGAAGACAGGCTCCAGCTTGACCAGGCCCAGCTGGCACCGGCTCGTAAAACCCTGGCCCAGTACGGCAATCTCTCCTCGCCCACGGCCATGTTCGTCCTTGAGGAAATAACCGCCCAGGGGGTGCAGGCCGGCGAGCGGTGCCTGCTGCTGGCTTTCGGCGCCGGCCTGTCGGCGCATGCCCTGTTGCTGGAACGGGTGTAGGCCGGCAGCCCGAACCGGCCGGGGTGCCTTACCGGCAGCCCACG
>PWOG01000055.1 GCA_003557565.1 Desulfobulbaceae bacterium | reverse complement strand
GCCTGAGTCCTGCGGGTAACCAACTAAAACGGTCGCCGGATAACAACTCCGGCGACCGTTTTAGTTTCCGGTCACCAGGTAGTTTTTTTTGTTCATCCAGATGAGAGGAAATTATCATGGCAAGAGCATCGCAGGCACCTGAATATACCAGGCAACTGCTGAATCTCGCCGGTTGCTTCGACTACCCATCTTCCAGTCTGGCCAAACAACTTAATGTTGACCTGGAAGAGTTGGAAAACACCCATGTACACCTGTTCATCAATGACCGTGGAGGTGCCGGAGCTCCGCCTTATGCCGGCTGCTACCTGGAACAGGAAGACCGCCAGCGGTTCATGATCGATTTTAGCGGCATCTGCCGACAGCAAGGTATTGTCATCAGCTCCGGCCATCCTCCCGATCACATTCCGGCCATGCTGGAGACCCTGGCCCTGTTGCTGGCCGAGGCCCGGCAATCACCGAATCTGGACATTGAATCCCTCGTCAACCGTTATTACCGAGACTGGCCGGAACGTTTCGCCTCTGCCCTGGAAGAACATGACGAGGTGGGGTTTTACGCCGCGGCGGCAAAGGAGCTTCAGAAGACTCTGAAGCTCCTTGAGGCCTGTCGTACCAACCACGACGTAAACTGTACTGTATCAATATAAACAAGGGGAGTTGGAGCACCATGAAAGTTTCCAGAAGAAAATTCCTGGCCGGTTCAGTTGCCGGGCTGGGCGCCCTGGGAGCAGGATCGGCGGGATTGCGCTTTGTCCGTCGAGCCGATGCCCGTGATGCGGCAGGGGAAACCAAGTATATCAACTCCAGTTGCGCCATCTGCACCAGTAAATGCGTTTTTCGCGGTCAGGTGGTCAACGGGGTGATCAAACGCCTGGAACCGGAACCGGACTTCCCCAAATCCCGCGGCATGATATGCGCCCGGGGTAACGCCGGGGCCTGGACACCATACGACCCCGACCGGTTAAAACACCCTTTGATCCGTACGGGAAAACGCGGTGAAGGAAAGTGGCGCAAGGCCACCTGGGAAGAGGCTTATAAATATATAGCCGACAAAACCAACCAGCTGGTGGAAGAAGAAGGCGGCCATCGTTCCTGCATCGGCTTTGCTTCTTCGGAAGGTACTTTCCAGGAGCATTACTGGCACCAGTTCCGGGAGGTCTTCGGCTCCCCCAACTCCCTGCGTCATCCCACTCTTTGTCTCAGTTCCAATATTCGCGGTTTTCAGTCGGTATTCGGCACCTACCCGGTAACCGACCTGAAAAACGCCCGTTACGTGATCATGGCCGGGGCCAACCGGGCCGAGGCCATCTTCACCCCGGACACCATGGATATCTTCAGCCGCCCCAGGGGCAGCTATAAGCTGATCTGCGTCGACCCGCGCTTCACTAAGACCGCCGCCAAGGCGGACCAGTGGCTGCCCATCAAGCCGGGCACCGACATGGCCTTTGCCCTGGCCCTGGCCCACGTAATCATCGCCGAAAATCTTTACGACCGGGATTTTGTGGAAAATTTTTGCACCGGCTTTGACGAGTTGGTCGAGCATGTCAAGCAGTACACCCCGGAATGGGCCGCCGACGAAACCGGGATTGCCGCGGCCGACATCCGGCAGATCGCCCGGGAGTTGGCCACCACCCCCCACTCGGTGTTCTACCCCGGCCGCCGCTCCTCCTGGCAGGGGGAAGAAGTGCAGACCCGGCGGGCGATTGCCATCGTCAACGCCCTGATCGGCGCTTTTGACCGCCCCGGCGGACTGTTGCCGGCCACCAACGTGCCCATGCGATCCTATTTTTACGAACCGGCCTGGTATACCCTGACCCGCCCCCGGCTGGAGAGTGACGACGTTACTTTCTTAAGCCCCCGGGACGGCTCCTGGATAGCCTGGCGTGATCGGCTCCTCAAGGCTGATCCCTACCGGATTCGGGGCCTGTTTATCTACAAACAGAACGTGCTGGAAGCGGTGCCGGACCGTGACAAAAGCCTGAAGATGTTCGACCAGTTGGACATCATTGTCTGCATCGATACCGTCATGAGCGACACCGCCTGGCATGCCGACGTGGTGCTGCCGGAGAGCAACTACCTGGAGCGTTTCGACCCGCCCAACGCCTATGGCATGGGCGGTATCGAGCCCACGGTGGTGTTCCGCCAGCCGCTGATCGACCGTATGTACGACACCAAGCCCTGCTTTGAAATCGTCACCGAGCTGGCGGCTTATTTCGAAGATGAAGACGGCTTTAAGCTTAGCGAATACTTTGAGGGCACCCCGGAAGAGCATGCCCGGGACTTTGTCGCCGATCATCCCGGCGCCTGGGAGCAACTGCAAGACAAGGCCTTTTTTGCTATCCCCAAGGTGGAATTCGGCGCCTTCCGACAGGACGGCAAAGAATTCAACACCGCCACCGGCAAGGTCGAACTGCACAGCCAAGACTTTGCCGACCGGGATCTGGACCCGCTGCCGGTGTTCCGCCGGCCGGAAGAACTCGGCGGCGATCGCTTCCGCTTCCTGGTGGGCCGCCATGCCATCCACACCAACTCAATGACTGCAGCTTTTCCAGAGTTAAACTGGCACCAGCCGGAAAACGCGGTCTGGCTCAACCCCGAACCGGCCCTCCGGCTGGGGATCAGGGACGGAGATACAGTGCGCATGCAAAATCGTACCGGCAGCCAGGTCACCGTCAAGGCCAAAGTCACCGAGGGGATCCGGCCCGATTGCGTTTACTACGCGCCGGGTTACGGCGGCATCTCGCCGGGCAAACCCCTGGTTTACCATCGCGGAGGATCCCAGGCCGCCATTTTGGAGTCCCATTTCGAGCCGATCTCCGGCAATGCCCTGATGCATGAAACCATTGTCGAAATCAGGAGGGTCTAAACCATGTCTGAAAACAAGAAAAAACGCTGGGTCATGGTGATCGATCCCCGCAAGTGCATCGACTGCAAGGCCTGCGATGTCGCCTGCAAACGGGAAAATGGCGTTGAGGCCAACGGAGATCGCGACACCTACCGCAACTGGATCACCAGCAAGGGAGTCGAGGGTACCTTTCCTTATCTCAAGCAACGCTTTGAGCCCAGCCAGTGCCAGCACTGCGACAACCCGCCCTGCGTCAAGGTCTGCCCCACCACCGCTTCCCGGCAGACCCCGGAAGGGCTGGTGGAAATTGACTACAAGCGATGCATCGTCTGCGCCGCCTGCATTCTGGCCTGCCCTTACGACGCACGCTACAAATCTGCGCAGACCAAGGTCATCGACAAATGCACCTTCTGCAGTCATCGGATCGCCAAGGGCAAGTTGCCGGCCTGCGTTGACACCTGCCCCACCAAGGTCCGGATTTTCGGTGATCTCAATGATCCCGACAGCGAAGTTTTCCGCCTGCTGGCCCGGCACCATTACCGGGTTCTGCAGCCGGAACAGGGTACCAAGCCAAGTCTTTTCTATATTTCCTAAAAGGTGGTCGGCATGAACAGCATTGCAATGAACGATAAAATGATCAACACCCGCGGCGATATGTTCTGGGTGCTGACGGCGGGCGCCTTCTGCCTGGTCGGCCTGGCCGGCCTGCTCAGCTACCTGATCCAGGGCCACGATGCCTACAACATTTACCGTCAGATACCCTGGGGTATCCTGATTTCCACCTATGTCTTTTTCGCGGTCTGCTGCACCGGGCTCTGCCTGGTCTCCTCTCTGGGCCATGTTTTCGGCTTCAAACCCTTTGCAGGGATCGGCAAACGGGCCATTGCCATGGCAATCATCGCCCTGCTCTCCGGATTTGTAGCCATCGGCCTGGAACTGGGACGACCCCTGGCCCTGATCTATAATATGTTAAGCCCCAACCTATCGGCGCCCATCTGGTGGATGGGCACTCTCTACAGCATCTACCTGGTGGTACTGCTGGTGGAATTCTACCTGATGGTCAAGGGAAAGCACCGCTATGTCGGTTACGCCAGTCTGGCCGGTTTCATCGGCGGGGTGGCGGCCAACTCCAACCTCGGTTCGGTTTTTGGTTTTCTCGATGCTCGCGTCTGGTGGCACGGCCCCTACCTGCCGGTATCGATTATACTCACCGCCGCCATCAGCGGCTGCGCCATCACCATCCTGCTTTTCGCCCACCGCTATGCCCGGGAGAAGATGCCGGCCGATATCGAACGGGCCATGGAAATCACCGCCCAACTTTTTGCCATGATGCTGGGCATCCTGCTGTTCTTTCACTTCTGGATGGTGATGACCTCCATCTACGGACAGGTGCCGAGCCAGCGGGACGCCATGATGATCATGCTCAATGGCCCGCTGTCGATGAGCTACTGGGGGTTTGAGGTCATCCTGGGCATGCTGCTGCCCTTTGTGCTGCTGCTGCTTACCAAGGGCAAGAGCCTGAAGGTGGCGGTGGCCGCCTCTATCAGCACCCTGATCGGCTTCTTCTTTATGCGCTACAATTCAGTGGTGGCCGGCCAGATGGTGCCGCTGCGTGACGATGTGGAAGCGGTGGGCGCCGATGGTCTGCTGCGCTACTCCCCGTCGTTGACCGAACTGGCCATCGTTATCGGCACGTTCGGGCTTTGCCTGGCCCTGTATTTTGCCGCCAACCGGGTCTTTGACCTGGATGACCGCGGCCATCATTAAAAACGTTTCCCCGCCATCTGACCCACGGCAAAGCGGGCCAGGACGGCGTAGGACAAACAGAAACATATTTTTACTGCCGCCGATTAAAGCGACGCCGCCAGCCGGCTGCCGTCAACCTCACCACAGGAAGGAGGCCCATTATGTTTAAAAAATTATCGCCCACCGGAGCGCTGAGTGTTTTGGCCGCGCTGCTGCTGCTACTGACCACGGGCTGTGCCACCACTTCGGCCCAGGCGCCCTCGGCCGCCGGTCATACCACCAAGGTGGAACAGGATCCGCAGTTGCGCATTACCACCCAGGAACTTATGGCCAAGCTTGCCGCGGAGTATAGCGACAGACCACTGATTGAAGAAACGCTGGAGAAAAACACCAGCTTTCTGCTCATCGACACTCGGCCGCCGGTCCGTTTCCAGGAAGGGACCATTCCCGGCTCCATCAACATTCCTACTCCTAAATTTGCCGAGGAAATTCCCAAGCTGCCGCGAGATCGAACCCTGATCTTTTATTGCGGAGGGCCCACCTGACCATTCACCGTAGAGGCGACGGTCGTCGCCCAAGAAGAAGGTTTTACCGATATCCGCGCCTACTATGAAGGCGAACCATATTGGAGTGAAGCCGGCAACTATCTGATTACCGATACCCCTCATGTTCAGAAGCTGGTGGAAGCCAGCGACCGGGAAAATTTTGTCCTCATCGATTCCCGCCCGCCCCGGGTCCATCAGGGCGAGCATATCCCCGGCTCACTGTCGATCCCCTGGGTAATGTTTGACCAGAAGAAGGGACAGTTGCCGGCGGACAAAGACACCCCGCTGATCTTCTACTGCGGCGGTCACCACTGCGACCTGAGCCACAACTCGGCGGCGGCTGCCCTGGAACTGGGATACACCAACGTCGCCGTTTATTCGGCCGGCGTGCCGGCCTGGAAGGAAGCGGGACTGCCGCTGTGGGGCTATG
>PWOG01000334.1 GCA_003557565.1 Desulfobulbaceae bacterium | reverse complement strand
GGACCTTAACCCGGCGCTTCCGGCTCTTGCGGGGAAACATCTTGCCAAACATTTCCCGCATGTTGCTCTCCATCTCCTCCATGCCGCCGGCGGCAAAGATATCGAACATGGGGGTCGACTGCTGCTGTTCCACCTCGATTTCCACCTCCCGCTCATCCAGTTTGCCCTCCCGCAACATTTTGCGGAATTTTTCCCGGGTGGTGCCGTGATCGGCCTTATCATCGGCCGGTCCGGCGGAATCGGCGGCGGGCGTACCAAACCCTTCGGTGGGGCTGTAGGGGAGGTTGATGGAGCCGTCGGAACTCGCCCCTCCTGAGGCGGAACCGCCGGTTCCCGTGGTTCCGGGCCGCCGGGGCGGAGGCGGCGGCACCAGCAGATCAAGGATCCGCTCCTCGGCCATGACCCCGGCCTTCTCCTGGACCTTTTGCCGCTCTTCCTCGCGGACCATGCCAATGGCCAGCTCCAGCAGGTCGCGGATCATGGATTCCACATCCCGGCCCACGTAGCCCACCTCGGTGAACTTGGAGGCCTCGACCTTCAAAAAGGGCGACTGGGCCAGTCCCGCCAGGCGGCGGGCAATCTCGGTCTTGCCCACCCCGGTGGGGCCGATCATGACGATATTCTTGGGGGCGATTTCATCGCGCAGGGGCGGTGGCACCTGGCGGCGGCGCCAGCGGTTGCGCAGGGCGATGGCCACCGAGCGCTTGGCCTCCCCCTGGCCGATGATATAATCATCCAACTGGCGGACGATCTCCCGGGGGGTAAGGGAATTCACCATGACGTCTGGTTCTTCCTTGTCCCCGGTAATATTGGAAACTGGCATAATCATGCTGATACCTCGTAAAATTGGATATTATCACTCACCTCACAATACTTCCAGGTGAATGGAATCGTTGGTGTAAATACAGAGCCCGCCGGCGATCTCCATGGCCGACCGGCAGATCTCCGGGGCCTCCAGGCCGCTGTGAGCCACCAGGGCCTTGGCGGCGGCATGGGCGTACGGGCCGCCGGAGCCGATGGCCAGGATGCCGTCATCGGGCTCAATCACATCACCGTTGCCGGAGAGCAACAGGGAACGTTCAGCATCCACCGCCACCATCATGGCTTCCAGCCGGCGCAACATCCGGTCGGTACGCCATTCCTTGGCCAGTTCCACCGACGCCCGCAACAGGTTGCCCCCATATTTTTCCAACTGCTGCTCCAGTTTGTCAAAAAGGGTGAAGGCATCGGCGGTGGCGCCGGCGAACCCGGTGATCACCCGACCGTGATAAAGGCGGCGGATCTTGCGGGCCTGATGCTTGATCACCACGCTGCCCATGGTTACCTGGCCGTCGCCGGCCATGGCCACCATATCCCGATGTCTCACCGCCACCACGGTGGTAGAACGTACACCCATATTATTGCTCCTTAAGTTATTCTACATTAAAAAAAGCTCGCAAAAATGTAACCAATCACAAAGGCTTATCCGGTAAGCGAGATGTCATTAACAGGCAGAAACATTGGCAAGTGATCACGGGGGCAAAATGGTAAGCGCCCGCAGGGTGGGAGCAGGTTGTGGTGAGCCTCGCCGGCGATGCGCACATCAGTACGTGAGCCGGCCCGATCGCCGCTTTCGGCGGTGCCCTGTGATCGCTTACAAACATTGACCTTCAACCCTAGCCCTGGGCCCGGGGGTGGGACTTATCATACACCGCCGTCAGGTGATCCAGGTTGAGATGAGTGTATCTCTGGGTGGTGGAAAGGCTGGCATGCCCCAGCAGCTCCTGCACGGTGCGCAGGTCCGCCCCCATCTCCAGCAGGTGGGTGGCAAAAGAGTGCCGGAGGGCATGGGGGCTGACCCGGGCGGCGATACCAGCCCGCTCGGCATACATCTTCACCAGCCGTTCAATACTGCGGGTGGTCAACCTGCCGCCCCGGGCATTGACAAACAGCGCCTGAACACCCTGGCGGCTGCCCCCGACTTTTTTTTTGCCGGCGCCGCCCTCATCTTCATCCCTGCCTTCCCGACCACCGGCCCGCAACAGGACTTCCCGCTGGGGCAGATAAGCGGTCACCGCTTCACAGGCCGGCGCCCCCATGGGGACCAGCCGCTCCTTGTTACCCTTGCCCCGGACCCGGACCATGCCTTGATCCAGATCGACCTGACCAAGATCCAGGGCCGCCAGCTCCGCCACCCGCATGCCGGTGGAATAAAGCAATTCCAGCACCGCCCGGTCCCGGGCGGCATAGGTGTCGGCGGCTCCGGGCATTTCCAGCAGGGAAAAGATCTCGTCCACGCTGAGCACCGTGGGCAGGTGACCTTCGGCCTTGGGGGCGGCCACGGCGGCGGCGGGGTCGTGGTCAATAATCCCGTTCTTCCGCAGGTAACGAAAAAAACTGCGCAGGGCGGAAAGCTTGCGGGCCACCGAGGAACTGCGGTTGCGGCCGTGGAGGCTGTACACAAAGGCCCGCACCCGCCGGGAATCCAGCTGCGCCACCGTCTCCACGGGTCCGCCACCCCGGTCGGTGGCGATAAATTCATTAAGATCACGCCGATAGTTGCTCACCGTATGCGGGGAATAGCCCTTCTCCACCCGGAGCCACTGCAAAAATCCTTCAATATGCTCACCGACACGGTCACTCATCATCAATAGAACCTACCACAGGCCGATTTTTTTGGAAAGAGATTGCCCGAGGGCGGTATTTCGTTGTATGTTGCGAGTTTGCTGTCAATAATGGTACTTTTCATCAATCTGATGTAATAGTAACCATTCACCAGGGCCAAGAAAGTGTTGATTTAACGGTCTGTAAAAGTTCAGCTGTGCCCCGGATGAGGTCTTGCAGCCAAGCGCCGCGCACCCCATGTACGTAAGCTTGGCTGATCACCCGCATCTGAGACGCGACTGTTCGTTTACCTGTAATACAAGTCGCGGCGGTCACGCCCGGCTGACATACCACGGGAGTTGCGACAATGGCAAAACAGAATTTCGAAGATGCCATGGCTCGGCTGGAAAAGATCACCCGGGAACTGGAGGAAGGGGAATTGAGCCTGGAGCAGTCCCTGAAAAAATTCGATGAGGGTATCAGGCTCACCGCATTCTGCCGCAAGACCCTGGATGAGGCGGAAAAAAAAGTGGAAATCCTGCTGCAAAAAAACGGTGAGGTCGTGGCCGAACCATTCAGCGACGCCGAAGAAGACTGACCCCACCCTTAGACCCGCCAAACTTTACCCAATCCCCAGGGGCGCGTACCATGGATATCAAGCAATACCTGAACAACCGGCGACAGGAAGTGGAGCAGGCCCTTGACGAGCTCTTGCCCGCCACCAAGGGACCGCTGGCCGGCCATGTGGAAGCCATGCGCTACAGCCTGCTGGCCGGCGGCAAGCGGATCCGGCCCATTTTGTGTCTGGCCGCCGCCGAAGCCCTGCCGGCGGATTCCCGGCCCCTGCTGCCCGTGGCGGCGGCCCTGGAATGTATCCATACCTACTCCCTGATCCATGATGACCTGCCGGCCATGGATGATGACGACCTGCGCCGGGGCATGCCCACCTGTCATAAAAAATTCGGCGAGGCAGCGGCGATTCTGGCCGGTGACGGCCTGCTCAGCTTCGCCTTTGAACTGCTGTCCCGGCCTTTGGCGGGAGGCAACATCAGTGCCCAAGAACAGTTGCGCCTGGTCCACAACCTGGCCACCGCCGTGGGACCGGCGGGCATGGTGGGCGGCCAGGTACTGGATATCCAGGCTGAAGGGCGCGGGGAGCAAAACGGTTTAAACCAGCTGCGCCTGATCCACCGCTGTAAAACCGGAGCCCTGATCACCGCCGCAGTGCAGAGCGGGGCCATCGGCGGCGGCGCCGACGGACGACAGTACGAGGCCCTGACCCGCTACGGGGAGCAGATCGGCCTGGCCTTCCAGATCATCGACGACCTGCTCAACGTCACCGGGGATGCCGCCACCCTGGGCAAGGCCGCCGGCAGCGACACCGCCCGGGGCAAGGCCACCTACCCCGCCCTGCTGGGCCTGGACGAAACCCGGCGCCAGGCCGACGAGGCGGTGTCGGCGGCCATCGCGGCCCTGGAAATTTTCGATCAGCACGCTGAACCCTTGCGGGAACTGGCCCGCTATATTGCCACTCGCAAGAATTGATCAACCTGTGATCGCTTACACAAAATCCAAGAGTAATTGACCCGGATCGGTTACTCTTGTCCTATTTTGGTCATCCTGAAACAATACAAACGGTAATGGTTTTGCCATGAACAACCAGAGTATTAATTTAAACTCCCAGCAGTGCCTGCTGCCCAACATCGAGTCTCCCTTTGATCTGCGCCGCCTGGAAGCGGAAAAACTGCCCGACCTGGCGGCCGAACTGCGGCAGACCATCATCAATACCGTGGCCAGCACCGGCGGTCATCTGGCACCCTGCCTCGGGGTGGTGGAATTGACCGTGGCCCTGCACTATGTCTTCAATACTCCCGCAGACAAAATCATCTGGGATGTGGGTCACCAGTGTTATGCCCACAAACTGCTCACCGGCCGTCAGCAGCGTTTTCACACCCTGCGTCAATACCAGGGGCTCAGCGGCTTCCCCAAGCGCGAGGAAAGCGAATACGACCACTTCGATACCGGCCACAGCAGCACCTCCATCTCCGCTGCCCTGGGCATGGCGGTGGGCACCGAGCTGAAAGGGGACAATAACAAGACCATCGCAGTGATCGGCGACGGTTCCATGACCGGCGGCATGGCCTTTGAAGGTCTTAACCAGGCCGGACACCTGGGCAAGAACCTGATCGTCATCCTCAACGACAACGAAATGTCCATCTCCCCCAATGTCGGCGCCCTGTCGAGTTTCTTAAGCCGCAAGCTCACCGGCCGGACCATGGTCAAGATCAAGCAGGAGATGGAACATCTGCTGAAAAATTTCAATATGGGGGAGAATGTGCTGCACCTGCTCAAACGCAGCGAGGAGAGCCTCAAGGGCTTCTTCACCCCCGGAATGCTCTTTGAAGCTCTCAAATTTGAATATATCGGGCCGATCCCCGGTCACCGGCTGGAATCCCTGCTGACCACCCTGCGCAATGCCCGGGACTTCAGCCATGGACCGGTACTGATCCACGTGATCACCACCAAGGGCAAGGGCTATGCCCCGGCCGAAGAACGTCCCGGAGACTTCCACGGCGTCGGGCCCTTTGAGGTATCAACCGGCCAAATCAAAACCAGGAAAGCCCCTCCCAGCTACACCAAAGTGTTTGGCGATACCCTGGTGGAAATGGCCAACCAGGATCCCAGGATCTGCGCGATCACCGCCGCCATGCCGTCGGGCACCGGCCTGGACCGGTTCGCCGAAGAGTTTCCCGACCGTTTCTTTGATGTCGGTATTGCCGAGCAGCACGCGGCAACGTTTGCCGCCGGCCTGGCCTGCGAAGGCCTGCGGCCGGTGGTGGCGGTTTATTCCACCTTTCTCCAGCGGGCCTTTGATCAGGTGATCCACGATGTCTGCCTGCCCGAGCTGCCGGTGGTTTTCGGAGTTGACCGGGGCGGCGTGGTGGGCGATGACGGACCCACCCACCACGGGGTTTTTGATCT
>PWOG01000224.1 GCA_003557565.1 Desulfobulbaceae bacterium | reverse complement strand
GTGGATGTCTGGATTGTCGGCGCCGGCCCGGCGGGGCTGGCGGCGGCCATTGCCACCAAGCACCAGCGGCCGGAACTTACGGTCTGTGTCATCGACAAGGCTGCAAACCCCGGCAACCATTGCCTTTCCGGGGCGGTATTGGAACCCGACGCCCTGGCCGGCCTGCTGGATCCGGTGCTGCCCGGCTGGGAGACCGATAATGAAGCCGGGTCGATTTTGGGTGCCAGGGTGGATACCGACGATATCCTGCTCCTTGCCGGCCACCGTCGATCCCTGCAGCTTTTGCCGCTGCTGAAACTGGCCCGGCTGCTGGGTCTGGGATATGGCCGAATGCTCCACGAAGGTGATTACATCTGCTCAGTTAGCCGGCTGGTGGCCTGGTTGAGCAAGATCGCCGACGATCTGGGGGTGGAGGTCATGCCCGGTTTCGCCGCCGCCGATATCCTGTGGGACGAGGATCGGTGCCGGTCTGAGGGGATCAGGCTGGTGGATCAGGGACGCGACCGGGAAGGCAGGCCCCAGCGCAACTTTCTGGCCGGAGAAACCATCGCCGCCGATTTTATTCTGCTGGCCGAAGGCGGTGACGGTCTGCTCAGCGAAAAATTCATCACCAGGGCCGGACTTCAGCGGGCCGGGGAGCAGCTCTATTCCCTGGGGGTCAAGGAGCTGATCCGGGTCAGCCCCGAACAGTACGAGAAGTTCGGCCCCGGACGGGCTGTGCATACCATGGGCTATCCCCTCTGGACTCCGCTGGCGGGACCGGACGTGTTCGGTGGCGGCTTCATGTACCCCATGGGGGACAACCTGATCGCCGTGGGGATCATTGCCGGGCTGGATTATCGATATAAGGATTTCAACCCCCAGAACGCTCTGAGCCTGTTCAAGGAGCACCGCTTCGTCAAGCAATTCATTGAAGGTGGCAAGGTGGTGGAGGCCGGGGCCAAGATGATCCCCGAAGGGGGATGGGACGCCGTGCCCCGCTGTCCCCAGGGCGGCAGTATCGGCAAGGGTAACGTGGCCCTGCTGGGGGATTCCGCCGGCCTGGTCAACATGCTGAAAATCAAGGGGCTGCACAACGCCATCGCCTCGGGTCGGGCCGCCGCCAGCGCCGTAACCGGGGCTGAGGCGCCGGAAAAACTGGCGGCGTCTTATACCGCCGAACTGGTCCGGGCCGGGGTCGAGGAGGAAATGGCCGAGGCCCGCAATTTCCGCCAGAGTATCGCCAGGTTCGGCACCACCGCGGGGCTGCTGGTGGCCCTGGGCCGCCGGTTGCTGCCCGGTTTCCGCCTCAAGCCCGATTATGCCCGCATGGAACCAGTACCATTTCCCCTTAAGGTCCCGGTTCCCTACGACAAGGATGCCTTCACCGCCCTGGCCCGCACCGGTCACCGGGAAGAAGAGCCGGGTCATGTGCTGATCCTTGATGAGACCATCTGCCGGAACCAGTGTCTGGGGAAATTCGGCGGTCCTTGTGTTATTTTTTGTCCGGCGGGGGTCTACGAAAGAATCGATGGTCTGCCCCGGGCGGCCAATCCCTCCAACTGTGTGCACTGTAAAACCTGCCAGCGCAAATGTCCCTATGACAATATCCGCTGGACCATGCCCGAAGCCGGGGATGGGCCGCGATATACCCAGATGTGAGGTGGAGCAGGCGGTTCAATGGTGATTCTGGAACATTTTGATATCTGGCGGTTGCTGGCCGGGCTGGGTATTTTTCTGTTTGGCATGTTCATGATGGAGGAGTCCATCAGGCAGCTCTCCGGCCGGGCTTTTAAATCGCTGATTCGTCGTTATACCGGCACCCGCCTGCGGGGGATTGTTTCCGGGGCGGTGAGCACTTCCATTCTGCAGAGTTCCTCGGCGGTATCCTTGATGGTGCTGGCCTTCGCCGGAGCCGGGTTGATGACCCTGGTCAACGCGGTGGCGGTGATGGTCGGTACCAAGATCGGCGCCACCATGACCGCCTGGATCGTCGCCATCTTCGGCTTCCAGTTCCAGATCGAGACCTTCGCCCTGCCGATGATCGGCCTCGGCGGCCTGGGGCTGATCTTTCTCGCCTCTTCTCCGCGCTATGTCAACCTGAGCAAGTTGCTGGTGGCCTTTGGTTTTCTCTTTCACGGACTGGACTTCATGAAGACCAGCGTCGAGGATTTGACCGCCGCCATCGATATCGCCGCGCTGCCGGATCTGGGAATCTGGTTTTACGGTCTGGCCGGACTGCTGCTCACCGCGGTCATGCAATCTTCCGCAGCCACCATCGCCATTACCCTGACCATGCTGTTTAATGGGGTGGTGGATTTCAACGGGGCGGCGGCCATGGTCATCGGGGCCAATGTGGGGACCACGGTCACCGTGCTGCTGGGGTCGGTGGGCGGGATTCCGGTGAAAAAGCAGGCCGCCTTCGGGCAGCTTATCTTCACCCTCACCACCGCCGCCGCCGCCTTTGCCTTGCTGCCGCTGCTAATCTGGCTGGTGCTGGAGCTGTTCGGTTTTGCCGACAAGCCGGTGCTCGGGCTGGCTTTGTTTCACACCATTTTCAACGTGTTGGGGGTGATCATTTTCTATCCTCTGCTTCCCCGGGTTACCGTTTATATCCGGCGGGTGTTTCCCGAGCCCGTGCGCCAGCACCTTACCCGTTACATCACCAACACCAGTCCCGAAGTGCCCGAGGCGGCCATCGAGGCCCTGCGTAAGGAGGCTATCAACCAGGCCCGGTGCAGCATGGATTTCATCCGGATGATTTACGGCATCGCCCCAGGGGGCCGTACTCGGGGAGAGATCACCTACGACGATCTCGAGCGTTTGCATGCCGAAATCTTTACCTTTTACGCCAGGATCCAGACCCATCAGATGGAAGAGGAAGAAGCCCGCCGCTTGGAGCCTTACATCCGGGCCAGCCGCAGCATCATGAACGCCGCCAAGAATTTGTTTGAACTGAACCAGGAACTGGATGAACTGCGGCGGGACGAGCAGGAATTCATGCAGGAGGCCTGGCAGCGTTTGCTGGAACGGCTGGGGATTGTCGGCGAGCTGGTGGAAAGAATTGGTGGTGAACCCGACCAGGATCATGCCGAGATTTTAGGGGAAGCCTTTGAAGCCGTGGAAGGGGCGGACAAGAAATTTATCGGGGCCTGTGCCCGGGAGGTCGCGGCCATGCGCCTCCACGAGCACGAGGTTACCCGTCTGTTAATGAGCAATCGCCTTTTTACCCAGTCCTGCCGGATGCTGGTCCTGAGCTTGCAGAGCCTTAACCGCCAAGCGGATTAACTCGGGCGTAAGTGATCACGGGGGCTAAATGGTAAGCGGTCACAGGATGCCGCAGGTTGTGGTGAGCTCCGGCGGCGAAGCGTACATAAGTACGTGAGCCGGCCTGATCGCCGCTTATGGCGGTGCCCTGTAATCGCTTACACTCGGGCAGCAGGTTACCAGGAGGGGAAGGAGACCGCCAGCGAGGTCTTTTCCGGTTTTTCCTTCAGCTTCACCTTGAGATCCACGCCGCCGGTGCGCAGTCCCAGCGACATGGGCAACTCTCCTCCCTCCTGATCCAAGTGCAGAATGTTGCGCACCGTGTCCACGATCCGGTCGAAGATCTCCCCGCTGGGAGCGGGCAGGGCAATTTTTTCGCCCGCCTTGAGGGTGGCCTGGATGGTACCGTCTTCGCCCCGCTTGAGCTTGAGCTTGTCAGCCTTTTCGGTGATCCCGTACATGATCGCCAGGGCCAGGTATTTAATGGCATCCTCGTTGGGGTCGGGCCCCGGGCCGGTAGCCATGTTGGTCAGCTCGTTGACAAATTCGGTGTCCAGGTAGCAGTCGCACATCTCCTGTAGCTTCAGGTGCAGGTTGGGATCTTTGAGTTGCATGTTGCTGTTCCTCTTTGGTTATGTTGCAATCTTGGTAAAAAAAAGACACCGCCGCGGTTGGATTCCGGGTAGATTAAGCAAGTTGTTCAGCCGCCTACATCATAATCGAACAGCTCTTTGGACGCTTGCTCGTAATTGTCTCCCAGGTCGTTGAATTTTGCCTTGATTTCCTCGCGTACCGGATTCCACTCCGTGGGGCAGTTGGTCCGCAATTGGTCAAGACGTTCTTCAAGGTCGCTCATGATAATGTGCAGGCCGTTTACTTTTTCGTACATGTGCTGCTTGTCGGCAGTGGACATATTGTCCATCTGGCGCATTATGTTATAGAGCTTTGCCTTCCAGGCCGTAAGTTCGGTTTCCACGTTGCGGCAATAGTCTTTCACTTCCATGACGTACCTCCGTTTTTGGGGTTTGTATGTGACTGACTGTTATACTGCAGTTGCATGCCGCGGTGTCTTTGAGAATCGTACTACCGGTTTTCAGTATTCTTCCAGATGATACCACTCGGCGTCCTCGAGCCAGTTGCCCGGTTCGGGGCGGGAAACGAATTCCAGGATGCTTTCCATGATCCGCAGATGGTTTGCCTCTTCTTTGGCCATACGGGCAAATATCTGCCTTTCGTGTTCATTGTCGGCCTGGTCGGCCTTTTCCTGGTAGAACTTTTCGCTTTCCGCCTCGATGGCGCAGGCTTTCCGGTAGCTGTTGCTGGCCGCGGTGGTGTCAATGTGCAGCTCTTCTTTTTCATCCCGCATGGCGCTGAAGACATTCTTGACATTTGCCAGCAGCGGGGTGTCCGCCATCTGGGGATGGCTGTCTTTGCGGTTCAGTCTTTCCACCGTCTGGTAATGCTTGACCTCTTCATCGGCCAGCATGGTAAAAATTTTTGCCAGCCCGGAACCGCCGGCTTCCCGGGCCAGCTGGCGGTAATATTCTTCTCCGTCCTTTTCCATCTGCATGGCAAATTGATAGATGTTCATGGGGTGGCTCCACAGGTTAGAGTTGAGCAAACAAATTGCAGGGTTGGGTGGCGGCTGGCGGCACTCGACCCACTCAGGTTGGTGCTTCCATTACGTAATGACGGCCGTCGGCGCTGACGAAGTGAACCCCTTCCAGTTTGGGCAGCCCCGCTATTTTCCATGCCTTTTCGGGGTTCATGAATTCGTCGCTGATACAATCACGGGGTTGGTCGAGGTTTTTGCAGACGTAATTGAGGATCGGGAATGCATTGAACTTCTTGTAATATGAGCGCATGAACCGAATCACTTCCATCATTTCCTCGTCCAACTCTTCGATGCCTTCTCTTACGGCCATGGCCCGGGCAACATCCTCGTTCCATTCTTCAGGGTTGATCAGAAAACCGTTGTCATCAAGTTCGACGCTGCCGCCGGGGTAAGTGAGTTGTGCCATTGTTGCTCTCCTGTATCGCAAGGTTTGCTGTGTTGGCCGGCGTTGCGCAACAAGGCAGCCGGCCGACCTTTTGCCTTATTTGAGCTTGAGCTCTTTGGCGCTTTCCCAGAAACCATGAATATTGCAGTATGCCGTGGCCAGCAGGGTGCCCGGCTGGTTGATCTTAAGCGCGGCGGTGACTGCGTGGTGGGTGTACACCGGGCCGGTGTTGGGGCCCTCGGTTGATTCGCCATGGGCGGTAAATTCGAAGTTACCCACCTGGTAGCTGAATTTTCCCCCCTCGGGTTTGAAAAACAGCTGTATCCAG
>PWOG01000194.1 GCA_003557565.1 Desulfobulbaceae bacterium | reverse complement strand
TTCACCAAATACTTCTACAAATATTCACCACCACGTTCATTATCGGAAATCACTGATGAACTATTGAAACTTGAACAGGAAAGTGAAGGATTGATGAACCAAATCATTGGACAAGATGAAACTCTTTAAACGAAACAGAACGAAACTGAACCCCATCCTAACCCATTCATTCAAAACGGAAAAGGAAATCCAAACTTTGGTTGAACGGAATGTAGAAGAACTATTTGGGTTAGAGTTTGTAAAGTCTGAACTAACAGTAAAGAACTTCCGTTTGGACACCCTGTGTTTTGACAGGGAAAACAAATCCTTTGTGATAATTGAATATAAGAAAGGGACAAACTATTCTGTCATCGACCAAGGTTACACCTACCTTTCTCTTCTTCTGAACAACAAATCAGATTTTGTATTGGAATATATTGACTGTAAAAAAGAAACCCTAAACCGAAAGGATGTAGATTGGTCTCAATCACGGATTATTTTTATATCCCCTCATTTTACTGACTACCAAAAACATTCAATCAACTTTAAAGATGTTCCTTTTGAATTGTGGGAGGTAAAACAGTATTCCGATGGGATGGTAGGTTTTAACAAACACATTACCCATTCAACTGAAAGTATAGGAACGATTGACACTGATAATGATGTTGATAATGTGGTAAAGAAAGTCACCCGTGAGGTTAAAGTTTATACTGAGGATGACCACATTAACCAACCAAAAGTTCAAACTTTTGTCAAAGAACTCTATTATGAATTAAAGAACAGAATACTTGGATTAGGGGATGATATTGAGGTAGTTCCAAGGTATCTTTATATCGGTTTTAAACGAAAAACAAACTTTATTGATGTTTCGTTTTTGTCAGGTCGTTTGTTATGTTGGACTAACTTAAAGAAGGGAGAACTTGATGACCCCAAAAACCTGTGTAGGGATGTGAGTGAAATAGGTCATTACGGAAATGGTGATTATGAGATAAGTATAAACCGAGACACAGACTTAGATTACCTGATGTTCCTTATTAAACAATCCTATAATAAACAGGGGGGTAAAAAATGAAACAATACCCTTCATATAAGGACAGTGGTGTAGAATGGATTGGGGATATACCGATTCATTGGGATGTGATGAGGTTGAGAAACATTGGATTTTTATATGGTGGTATTTCAGGAAAAAGTGGTGATGATTTTAAACAAGATGACCACCCACATAACAAACCATACATTCCATTTACAAATATTGCGAACAACACCTACATTTCCAAAAACCACTTTCATTTTGTGGTAATGGAGAATGGTGTAAATCAAAACCTTGTAAAGAAGTTTGATTTGTTTTTCCTTATGAGTTCAGAAACACAAGAGGATTTAGGAAAATCTTGTATCCTGATTGATGACGTTGATGAATTATACTTAAATAGTTTTTGCAAGGGGTTACGAATAACTGATACAAAAACATACCCACTTTTTTTAAACTACCAACTTTTGGGTCACACCCATAAAGTCCTTATATCGGTTGAGGGAAGGGGTTTTACAAGAATTAACCTCCGAGGAAGTAGGTTGATTGACACTCCTGTTTTTATCCCACCCCTCCCAGAACAACACCAAATCGTTTCCTTTTTGGACTACAAAACCTCATTGATTGATAAACTGATTGAAACCAAAAAACGAAAAATAGAACTACTCAAAGAATACCGAACATCCCTCATCAATCAGGTGGTCACCAAAGGATTGAACCCAAATGTGGAAATGAAGGATAGTGGTGTGGAATGGATTGGGGATATACCGAGTCATTGGGAAATACATACGGGGTCTTATTTAGGAGATTATTCGAAAGGAAATGGAATAAAAAAAGATGAGGTAACTGAATCAGGTCTTCCGTGTGTTCGATATGGAGAGATATATACAGTATATGATTTGAAGTTTTATCAAACAAAATCATTTATTAATGAAGAAACATCAATAAAATCCAATTCCGTGGGATACGGAACTTTAATGATGACAGGTTCGGGTGAAACACCTGAAGATATTGGGAAATGTATTGTTTATCTCGGACATAATACAATATGGGTTGGAGGTGACATAATAATTCTTAAACCATATGACAAAAACAACCCTTTATTTTTAAGTTATTTGATAAACTCTGAGTGTATTAGAGTACAGAGACAAATATCAAGTAAGGGTGAAATCATTGTTCATATCTATTCCAAAAACTTTAAAGAGATGAAGTTCACTATACCACCCCTCCCCGAACAACACCAAATCGTAACCTATTTGGATGAAAAAACATCCACCATTGATAAAGAAATCGGTATGGAAGAACGGAAGATTGAACTTCTGAAAGAATACCGTCAATCATTGATTTCCGAAGTAGTCACAGGTAAAATCAAAGTCACAAGTGATGAGTAAAAAACTATCTGAACTACGGTTTGAAGAATGGATAGAACAGTCCTTGTTAAACAACGGACATGACCGTTCTTTTATCCATTCTAACGAGTTTTTAGACCTATATGATGTCCAATTATGTTTGTTAGGAGAAGATTTGTTAAACTTCATTAAAACCACTCAGGGAGAAGAATACGACAAGTTGTTCAATCAGTTTGGTGGTGATACAGATAACCACCTCCTGAAAACAGTTGATAAAACCATTTCACAAAGGGGAATCATCCAAACACTACGAAACGGAATACAGACAAGAGGTTGTACTTTCCATTTGGTTTACTTCAAACCAAAATCATCAATGAACCCCGAACATCAGAAATTGTATTCCAAAAACATCTTTACCGTTGTCCGTCAATTACACTACTCACTTCAAAACAGAAACTCCATTGATATGGTGATATTCCTGAACGGAATACCCATTATCACAATGGAACTGAAAAACCAACTAACGGGTCAGGATATAACCAATTCACAACGTCAATACAAAGAGGACAGAAGTCCGAAAGAAACACTACTGCGATTCAAAAGATGTCTTGTCCATTTCTGTGTTGATAATGATAAGGTTTCAATGACCACAAGGTTGGACGGTGACAAAACAGTTTTCTTCCCATACAACAAAGGTATTACCAACCCACCTGTAGAAGGTGATTACTCTACTGAATACCTTTGGAATGATATACTTTCAAGGGATAGTCTATTGGAAATCATTGAACACTTTGTTTTGATTTCCAAACAGAAAACCACCGTTTGGGATTCTTACAAAGAAATGGTGGTTGAAAAGGAAAGTGAAGTATTGATTTTTCCAAGATACCATCAGTTGGAACTACTCCGAAGACTGAAAACATCCAATAAACGTGAAGGTGTTGGAAACAACTATCTTGTCCAACACACAACAGGCAGTGGAAAGTCTTATTCCATCGGTTGGTTATCCCATATGTTGGTTTCACTTTACAAAACTGACGCTGATACCCAACGAATATTTGATACCATCATCATCGTTACAGACCGAAAGGTATTGGATAAACAAATCCAACAAACTGTTTCTAAGTTGGAACAAACAATCGGTGTTGTAAACCCTGTGGATGTTGATTCAAAACAGTTGATGGACTACCTTGAAAAGGGAAAAGACATCATCATCACCACCGTTCAGAAGTTCCCCGTTATTTCGGAAACTATATCCAAACTGAAAAGCAAAACATTTGGAGTCATCATTGATGAGGTTCACAGTTCCCAAAGTGGTGAAACATCCAAACATATGAAAAAGAGTCTGTCAAAGTCCATCTATTCGGATGATGAAACAGATGATGAAGAAATAGTTGATTTTGAAGACCGTATCAGGGAAGAAATCATTTCTCGTGGAAGACAACCACACATTTCATTCTTTGGGTTTTCAGGAACACCAAAGAACAAAACATTGGAGTTGTTTGGAAGACAGGGTGAAGACGGGAAGTTCTACCCTTTTCATTCATACAGTATGAAACAATCCATCCACGAAGGATTCACATTGGATGTATTGAAAAACTACACCACTTACAAAAGGTATTTTAAAGTCGTTCAAACATCCGAAGAAGACCAAGAACTTCCCGAAGGAAAGGTAAAACGGGAGTTGGTAAAGTACGTTGACAGTCATCCGAAAACCATTTCTGAAAAAGTATCCATCATACTCGACCACTTTGTAAACAATACTTCAAAATCCATTTCGGGTAAAGGTAGGGGAATGGTGGTGGTAAGGTCACGGAAACACTGCGTTCTGTTTCACGAAGAAATGGTCAAACAAATGAAAGACAGAGGGCTTAATTACAGTTGTTTAGTTGCGTATAGTGGAACAATAACCCACAACGGTATTGAAAACACGGAAACATCACTGAACAAATCCAACGGTATGAAGGGAAAAGATATTCCGAGTGGATTCAAAGACCCACGGTTCAGGATACTGATTGTTTCCAATAAGTTTGTCACAGGGTTTGATGAACCACTTTTACAGTCTATGTATGTGGACAAAAAGTTAGGTGGTGTTCAGTGTGTTCAGACTCTTTCACGTTTGAACCGTTCTGCAAAAGGAAAAACGGAAACTTTTGTGTTGGATTTTGCAAACGAAGTTGAGGAGGTTGTTGAGTCATTCAAACCCTATTATACCACCACAGTCCTTTCCAAAGAAACCGAACCTGACAAACTGTATGATTTGATATATCAGATTGAAGAGGTTGGTTTATACACAAAGGAACAATTAGATAGTTTCACAGTGGAGTATTTTAGTGATAGGGGAACGGATGAACGTATACAGTATATTCTGAATATAGTAGTTGAAAACTTCAACAATAAACTGACAGATGAAGAAAAAGATGACTTCAAGTCAAAAATCCAATCATATATTAGGCTATACTCCTATGTTTCACAGATTGTAACATTCTCGGAAGTCCATTGGGAAAAAACATACATTTTCCTTCAACTATTGAATAAGAAACTACCGAAAGGACCAATAGACCGAATATCTGTAGTTGATAGTGTGGATTTGGATAGTTTTCGAATATCAATGACATCCAAAACCAGTATTGAACTGGAACAGCAGGAAACTGTGGAGTTAGAACCAATTTGGGGAGACTCTGGAGGTGGTAAATATGATGAACCCAAAGAACTTCTTTCTGAAATTATTGATAAAATCAACACACTGTTCGGAAGTGAATTAGGTGAAGAGGACAAAGTATCCATTGACAGAATAAAAGAAAAGCTTCAATCCGATGTGGAAACAAAGAAAGTGATGTTGGGTAATAACACTGATGATGTAAAGAGGGATTACTTCAAATCCAAAGTTAAGGATAACGTCATTGATGAATACGGCCAAAGATTTGATTTCTATAAGAAAATTATGGATGACAAGATTTTTCCATATTTCGTGAATTATATGTACCGTACTGTAAATGAGCACTACACTACTAACGGTTAGATAATTCAGAACGGAAATGTCCAAATCAATACATTCACAGGTTTTTTGTAAATCTTACCGAAATTCCCCGATGGTAGTGTCAGATATGATGTAAACAGTGCTATAATAAAGAAACAACTGAGTAGTCTTTCATTTTGTGTGTTTGCCACTCGTATCGCTTCATAGGGAGCCAGTTTTTTGCAGTCAATTAATAAATAAACAACCAACCAGC
>PWOG01000098.1 GCA_003557565.1 Desulfobulbaceae bacterium | reverse complement strand
TCGTAAGAAGTCATCAACGCGCCCATGGACGGTTTTGCCGGCTGTTTTTGATCACGCTGTTAAAGAAGGTTGGAGTCTGTCATGCAGGAACATGATATTGATTTTGATGCCATATTGAGCCGGTATCGGGCCGATCCCTACGATTACCGGGAGGTCCGGACCTCGCATACCGGGCGGTTGCGCTGTAAGGTGCGAAAGGGCGACGAGGTGGCCGGTCCTTCCGGCAAGTTTCATCATATCCCCGGAACTCTGCTCTATGAGCTGGAGCGGGAGCGCAACCTCAAGCGGATCAATTCCTTTATTAACGGCCAGGTGGACATGGTGCGCACCGACCTTGAAGGGAGTTTCGTCGAGGCCGGGGAGCATGTACTTACCATCCGTCATCCCCTCAAGAAAAGAGAGATCGTCGAATATATTCTGCGCCAGGTGCTGACCCCTTATTCGGCTCCGGAAAAGGCCAAGTATTATTTTTCCATGGATCTGCAGTCCCGGATCGACAAGTATGGACAGCGCTCCGTGAGCATCAAGCCCGGTGACGAGGTCCTGACCATGTCCTTGATGAAACGTGATACTCCGGTATATTACGACGGTGAGCCGGGAATTATCCATTCGGTTTATTTCAAACCCGGGGTCAGCGTGGAGCAGGGCGAGCCTCTGTTCGGGATTTGTCCCGAGGATCGTCTGCCCCTCATCGAAAAGATAATCACCCGCGTCAAGGCCGAATGGGAATAAGGGTAACCGTAAGCGATCACATGGCACCGCATCTTGCGGCGATCATGCCGGCTCACGTACTGATGTACGCTTCGCCGTCCCGATCACCACAACCTGCGGCACCCTGTGACCGCTTCCCCTTGTACCCCGTGATCTCAGTTACAGGTAACCCAGGCAGCCGCGTCGCACCTTACTCCCTACTCCCTATGATACGGCCAGTTAGATCTACAGTTGCTGGTGTGGCTGTTGGGGTACGGATTGTCAGCGGTCCAGGTGGAAACGCTGGTTCTGGTGGGAGAGTTCAACCCCGCTTGAGGTTATCTTTTCCAGTTTCAAATCTCCGGGCAGCCGGTCACCTTCCTGGTACTGACGCCCGCCGGTCATGATGAAGCGGCGGTCCGGACGTGCTGAATAAACATGTACCTCCAGGGTGGGAACAACCACCCTTTGCCTGAACTCCTCCGGCAGCTCGCTCAAGCTGGGCGCCGTTGGGGACTGCCGTTTTTGGATGTCGGTCTCAGCGGCGGGCTCCTGCTGCCCGGCCGGAGCCGGTGTGACCGGGGTAACGGAAGATGCCCGGGCGGGGCTTTTGGGTATTGCGGCAACAGCCGGTGTTGCTTTTTCATCCGCGCCGGTGGTCGCCGCCGAGGTTTTTTCCGCGTTACCAGCGGTGGTGGGGGCGGTGCCTTGGCTCCATTTGGCCCACAGCCCACCGGGCGCTGCCGGAGCAGCAATAAGATAGCCCAGCAGTCCGAGCAACAGCACCGTATTGATCAGCAGTACCGGCACCAGCCAGGGCCGGGATGGTCCCCGGGAGGCGGGGCTGGTGATTTCCTGGAGAGTGCCAAGACGCGGGACCTTGCCAAGGTTTCGTTCACGTTCGGATTTTTTAAGGGCTTCTAAGATATATGACATGATCCCGGGGTCAGTCCTTACTGTTTTGGTTCATTTCGGTTTTGTCCGTGGGAGTAAGGCGCGGGGTTTCCGGTTTGGTCGGGGAGCGGCTCATCCACAGCAGGGTCTGGGGGCCGACGATACCGTCGGTCTGCAAGCCGTGGGCCGCCTGAAATTCGGCGACCCTGGCGGCCAGGTCGGCGTCGAAGTAGTCGTGCCGGTCGTCGGTCGTCGTCATTTCATTCTCGTTCTCATGGCCGGCGGCGCCCTGTTGGGCCAACAGCGATCGCAGTTGTCTCACCGCCGGCCCCCGGTCGCCTTCCCGCAGCAGTTCGGCTTCAAGGGGCGGGCGCCAGAGGATGCGGTAGTCGCCGTACCAGTATTGTTCCAGGGTGTTTATTGGCAGGGCCAGCACTTCGCCGGCCAGGTTGATTACCGCCCGGTCCCGGTCCAGGGAAGTCAGGAGCGCGGTACCGGTCCCGTCGGGGCCGTTTAACCGGAGCAGGGCCGGGCGGTCCAGGCGGCGCAGCATGGTCCAGTTGCCGGTATCTTCCCGGCATTCCAGGCCCAGTTCCCGGGCCTGGTGGCAGGGAGAACGGTTGCCATCATGATACTCGGCCCCCCAGAGCTCGAACAGATTTTCCCAGGCCGTGGTTTCGGCGTCGGCCCTGGCTTCGGCGTCACCGTTGAGGGCAGCCAACCACTGTGCCAGCTCATCTGTTGATTCGACCGGGGTGTTTTGCTTTTCGGCAATATTTTTCTCCGGCCATGAGGGAATATACTCGGGCATTGTCCGGTGGGCCAGCATTGCCGCAGGGATCAGGGCCAGGACCAGCATGGCCGCCAGCAGGCGGCGGCGCATTGCCGGGGCGCCCAGGGAGCGTCGCCAGCGTTCGGGGAGGTTGCCCTGGGCCTGGACCTCCCGGGCGGCCCTTTGGATAATTTGTTTATCGACCTCGTTGCGATCTTCCACATAGGCCCCCAGCAGGGCGCGGTCACAGATCACGTTGATCAGGCGCGGCACCCCGCCGCTGAGTCCGGCCAGGGACTTCAAGGCACCGGGGGTGAAAAGAGGCCGGCTGACCCCGGCCACCCGCAGACGGTGGCGGACATAGGCCATGGTTTCCTCGGGGCTCAGGGTGCCGAGATGATAGCGGGCGGTGATCCGTTGGGCCAGCTGCCGCAGCTCCGGGCGGTCCAGAATTTCGCGCAATTCCGGCTGGCCGAGGAGAATAATTTCCAGCAGCTTGCTCTCCGAGGTCTCCAGGTTGGTCAGCAAACGGAGTTGTTCCAGCACATCCGGGTTCAGGTTCTGAGCCTCGTCGATGACCATCACCGTCCGACGGCCGGCGGCGTGACTTTGCAGCAGGTGGTCGTTTAAGATGCCGACCAGCACTTTGAGGCTGGTGCAGCCGGGGGGACAGGAGGCCTTGAGCTCGTCGCAGATGGCGGCCACCAGTTCGACGGCATCCAGGCGCGGGTTGAGGATCAGGGCGATATCGACCTCGGGGGGCAACTGCTCAAGGAGACTGCGGCACAGGGTGGTTTTGCCGGTGCCGACCTCACCGGTTAGCTGAACGAAACCGCCGCCTTCACTGACCCCGTAGAGCAGGTGAGCTAGGGCCTCGCGATGCCGGTCGCTGAGGTAGAGGTAGCGCGGGTCGGGGGTTATGGCAAAGGGCTTGTGGTCAAATCCGAAGTGTTGTTCATACATAATCGCACCTTTTTGCATACCCTGATGGGTCCGTTTAGTCAAGATTTTTCGCCGAACACTGGTGTTTGTTCCATGGCGGCAGGAAATTAAAATTGTCGGCGCCCAAAACGGTTGCGGTTATGATGTATCTTCTTTGGGGAAGGTTTTTTATCTATAATTTATTGTTGAGGACTCACAGTGACAAGTTCAACAGCACTGGACGACAGTGATTTGACCCCGGAGCTGGTGGGGCGACTGACCGCAGGCGAAAAGGAATTTCGCCGCGAATTTGCCGTGGACGCGGCGTCGGAAATTCTGGCTTACGGGGCGGTGGTGGGCAGCCGGATTGAGCTTTTCCAGCGCCGGAACCGTTGCATGGATTATGCCCGGGAGCTGATCAGAGATTATGAAACGGCGGGGCGCTCCTTTCCCAGCGGTCAGGTGTTTATTGCCCGGGAACTGGCCGACGGCCGGGGGCGTTTTGCCCGGTCCTGGCATGCCCCCGCCGGTGGGCTCTGGCTGACCCTGGTCATGGTCAACACCCTGCTGCCCCAGCATGGCCGTTTTTATCCCCTGGCCGTGGGGGTGGCCTGCGCCGAAACCATGCGCTCCTTCGGGATTGAAGCCAGCATTAAATGGGTTAACGATATCCTGGTGGACAACCGTAAACTGGCGGGAACCCTGATCGAAACCGACCGGGGGTTGAGTGGCGAGGAAGAGTACGTGCTGATCGGCATCGGGATCAATGTCAACAATGACCGTTTCCCCCCGGAACTGGCCGGCATGGCCGGTTCGATGAAAGACATTCTGGGCCGGGAAGTTTCCCTGGAGGAGGTGGCGGCCCGACTGCTGGCCAAGCTGCGCTGGAATATCGGCCTGCTGCACCACGTCGAGGCCCGGCAGCTGGCCGAAGAGGGTGATTCCGGCGAGCCGCCGGAGCATCATCCTCTACTGGCGGCCTGGCGGCAGCTCAGCGACACCATCGGCCGCCGGGTGATGTTCGGGTTTGATATCCAGCGCCGACCGCAATACGAAGCGGTGGTGGAGGCCATCGATTCCTCCGGCGGCCTGGTCCTGCGCCATCTTGAAGACGGGGCGCAGATTACCGAGTATGCCGGGGAAATCGCCTATCTGGACTGAATGAACATTTTTCTGGTCAATTAATCGTCATGGAACCTGTCAGCGTTATCATTCCCGCCTTTAATCGGGCTCATTACCTCGAAGCCGCCATCGCTTCGGTGTTGACCCAGGATTACCCCTGTTTTGAAGTGCTGGTGGTGGATGACGGTTCCACCGACCGGACCGCCGAGATAGTGGCGGCCTGGCAGCCCCACTTAAAATATCTTTACCAGGAAAACCGCGGCCCGGCGGCGGCCCGCAACCTGGGCATCAAGGAGGCCCGTTACGACCTGCTGGCCTTTCTCGATTCCGACGACCGCTGGCGGCCCGGCAAACTCTCCGCCCAGGTCGGGGCCATGGCCGACCAGCCGGAATTCCTGCTCTCCCACACCGAAGAAATCTGGTGGCGCCATGGCAAACGGCTAAACCAGAAAAAACGCCACCGCAAGCAAGGCGGCGACATCTTCGCCCGCAGCCTGGAGCTGTGCGTCATCGGCATGTCAACTGTCATGGCCCGCCGCCGCCTGTTTACCACCATCGGTCTGCTTGACGAAACCCTGCCCTGCTGCGAGGACTACGACCTCTGGCTGCGCCTTGCCGTCCGCTATCCCGTCCTCTTTCTGGATCAACCTCTCACCGAAAAACACGGCGGCCGCCCGGACCAGGTTTCCGTACAATACCGGGTGGGCATGGACCGCTTCCGGATCAGCGCCATCACCAAGCTCCTGCAAAGCGGCGCCTTAAACCGCGAACAAACCGAGCTGGCCAAACGGGAATTACGAAAAAAATGCCAAATCTACGGCCAGGGCTGCCTGAAGCACGGCCGGACGGAGGAAGGCGCCCGTTACCTGGCCCTTGCGGACCGGAGTTAGTATTGACAGGTTAATTTTATTATCGCCACAATGTAACTGTTATATTGCACCTGCTGCCGTCCATTTTTGCACAGTGGCAGATACAGTAACAACGGCTGATACAGTGCGGGACCACGGCCGTCGGCCAGGGGGATTGGGACAAGGCAGAGCGGGTAAACAATATCAGGGGAGGAGCGGGGCTCATGACGCGAAGTTTGCAACCAACCAACCAACCAATTTAATCTTCAATCTGAAAACAAATTTACCATTCAATCCCTCGCGGCCCACTGGAGAGCCGCTTCACCAGGTGATTTGTTGCAGTCC
>PWOG01000166.1 GCA_003557565.1 Desulfobulbaceae bacterium | reverse complement strand
ATCAGCCAAGCTTTTAATGCCCTGTGTACGCGGCGCCTGACTGATCGCCCGAAGCTGCAGCCCGGCTGCTTGGGTTACGGCCCGTTAAATCAACAGGTTGCTGGCCCTGGTGAACGGTTACATTCTCTAAATCACGCCAGGGTTAACCTGCAGCCCGAGGATCAACCCCGAGGATCAAAATGGAAATCGAAGCCAAGCTTTCCCCGGAAGCCGGACAACTTCTGGCCGACTTGCGGAAAAACTACCAGGTGGAACTCGAGCCCCTGAACATCCGGGAGCACCAGCTGCATCTGCTCCAGGTCAGCGACCTGAGCAGTCTGCTGGGGGACCGGGATCCCTTCGAGGATGTCACCGGCTTTCCCTTCTGGGTCAAGGTCTGGGAAGCGGCCCTGGTCCTGGCGGACTTCATGGCCGCTCAACCCCCGGAGCCCGACGGTCGGGTCCTGGAGTTGGGCGCCGGCCTGGGCCTGCCCGGCCTGGCCGCCGCCGCCGCCGGGCACCGGGTAACCCTGAGCGACTACGAGCCTCACATCCTCGATTTCCAACGGGTCAGCGCCGCCGCCAGCGGGGTCGACCAGCAGGTGGAACATCTCCTGCTGGACTGGCTGCATCCCCCCGAGTTACCCCAGTTCACCACCATAATCGGGGCCGAGGTACTTTTCCGGGAGGAATTTTTCACTCCCCTCCTGGAGCTCATGGAAAAATTCCTGGCCCGCGGAGGCAGCATTTATCTGGCCCATGATATCCGGCGCCAGAGCATGTCACCCTTTCTCAGCCGGGCGGAAAAGGAAAAAAGGTTCAACATCGCCATCAGCCGGCGCCGGATGCAGAGCAACGACAGCGAGCACACCATTATCCTCAGCCGCCTGCAAAAAAACCAAGTCTGATCAGGGCCCCTAAACCTTGAAATTTCCAACCGCAAACGGACGACCTGGCCTGCCGGCTGGCCGTTGTCCGGCCGGCGATGCATACTGTGTAAGCCAAAGCCTGTCGCTGCCCGCGGCGCCGCGGCTGCTTGCTTACCCCAAAAACGACCTCTGACATGCGCTACCGCGACCTCGACTGGAATGCTCTCTGGCAGGAAGAACGCCGACACAAGTCCCGCCCCCGGCGCGGCCGGCAGGACTGGGACCGGCGGGCCGAGGGTTTTGCCTCCCGCAACCTGGACTCCCCCTACACCACCCAGTTCCTGGCCATGTTCGACTGGCAGCCGCAATGGACGGTACTGGACGCCGGCTGCGGCCCCGGAACCCTGAGCCTGCCCCTGGCCCACCGGGTGCGGAAGGTTACCGCCCTGGATTTTTCCGCCGCCATGCTGGCGGAGCTGGAAAAGCAACAGCAGCGCCAGGGCCTGAACAATATCCAGCCGGTGCAGGCGGCCTGGGAGGACGACTGGCAGGACCTGGGAATAGAACCCCACGATGTGGTCATCGCCTCCCGTTCTTTGGCGGTGGACGACCTGGAGGGCGCCCTGGTCAAAATGGACCGCTGGACCAAACAACTGGCGATCATCGGCGACCGGGTGGGAGCCGGCCCCTTCGACCCGGATCTTTTCGCCGCCATCAATCGCCCTTTTGACCCCGGCCCGGACTATATCTTCACCCTGAACATTCTCTACCGGCTGGGGATTCACGCCCGGGTCGATTTCATCACCGTCGAACACCAGCGCCCCTATGCCAGCCGCGAGGAAGCGGTGGCCTCCCTGGAATGGATGATCCCCGCCGATCAACCCCTGACTGCGGAAGAACGGGGTAAACTCGAGGCTTACGCCGATGCCCGCCTGGAGGCCCGCCCTGAAGGCGGCTGGCTGCTGACCCGCCGCACCCCGTCCAAATGGGCGGTAATATATTGGGAGAAAGTAACCGCTCACCAGGGCCAAAAACCTGTTGATTTGACGGGCCGTAGCCGAACAGTCGGGCCGCAGATTCGAGCGAGCAGCCAGGCGCCGCGTACACAGGGTACTCAAGCCAGGCTGATCGCCCGAAGGTGCGGTGCGGCTGTTCGGTTACGGGAGAAAAACGGAGAGCAGGGCTTATGCGGATCATGATCGTCGGGGCCGGCATGGTCGGCCGCCATCTTTGCGAAAAGCTCTCGGGTGAGGGCCAGGAAGTGGTCCTGGTGGACCGCGACGAGAAAAAACTGCGCCGCCTGGAAAGGGAGCTCAACGTCATGCCGGTCCACGGCAGCGGCGCCTCGCCCAGGGTGCTGGAAAAGGCGGGAATCGAGCAGACCGAACTGTTCATCGCCGTCACCGACAGCGACGAAATCAACCTTATCGCCTGCATCATTTCCCGCCAGTACCAGGTCAAAACCCGGATCGCCCGGGTCCGCAACCAGGACTTCTACGCCCAGGGCACCTCCGGGGTGGAAAAAACCCTGGGTATCGATCTGGTGATCAGCCCCGATCTCGCCATGAGCGAGGAGATCCTGCGGCTGACCACCCTGAGCCAGGCGGTGGAGGTGGCGGAATTCGGCCACGGCCAGGTGGACCTGCTGGGATACGTGGCCAAGGAAGAACACCCCTGCGTGGGCTCCACCCTGGCCGATCTCCGGGATCTTCAGGACCTTTACCACTTCCTGGTGGTCGCCATCACCCGGGGGGAAACCACCATCATTCCCCGGGGCAACGACCGAGTGCAGACCGGCGACAAACTTTACCTGGTGTCCCGCCGCCCGGACGTGCCGGCGGTGGAGCACCTGCTGTTCGCCAGCACCAGCCGCCTGCCGCGCAAGGTATTCATCATCGGCGGCGGCCCCATCGGGGCCATGGTGGCCCGCCAGATGGAACAGCTCAATATCGATATCAGCCTGCTGGAACAAAACCCCGAAACCTGCGAAACCCTGGCTGAACAGCTGGAGGACACGGTGGTCTTGAACAGCGACGGCCTGGAGGCCAACGACCTGGTGGAAGAGGATATCGACCAGGTGGAACTGGTGATCGCGGTGACCAACAGCGACACCACCAACATCCTCTCCAGTCTGCTTGCCAAGCACCTTGGGGCCAAAAAGTGCATCACCCTGATCAGCAACCCCGGGTTCGTACCCATGCTGGGCAAGCTGGGCATCGATGTGCCCCTGAGCCCACGACAGGTGGCGGCCAATTTGATTTTGCGCTACGTCCGCCACGGCGGCGGCCGGGTGGTCAGCGTCGCCAGCCTGCTGGGCGGCGACGCGGAAGTGGTGGAGATGAAGGTTCCGGACCAGGACCAGTTCGTCGACCTGCCCCTCAAACACCTGAGCTTTCCCCATGGCTCCATTGTCGGGGCCATCATCCGCGGGCACCAGACCATCATTCCCACCGGCGAAACCAAGCTGGCCCCGGACGACAACCTGATTATCTTTTTCACCAGCGATGCGGAGCAGGGGGTGGAAACCCTCTTCAACAAATGAAAGTTGGCAGCAGCACCGCACCTTGCGGCGATCAGGACGGCTTGCGTACTGGTGTACGCGGCGCCCTCCTGCTCACCGCAATCTGCGGCACTGCTGCCAACTTTCTTCATTAGTATAAGCTTGTTCAGGTAAAAGTAGAAGATGCATACCGGCGGGGTTTTAAACATACTGGGCAAACTGCTGCTGCTGATTTCCCTTTTTCTGCTCACTCCTATTCCCGTCAGCGCCTATTACGATGACGGGATGATAAATATTTTTGTGCTCTGTGCCGCCATCGGCGCCGGCACGGGAGCCTTGCTGATCGCTCTGTTCCGGCCCCTCCGGGAATTGAGCCTGCGGGACGGTTTCGCGGTGGTGGTGATCTGCTGGCTGGGCATGGCCCTGCTGGGCTCCCTGCCCTATCACCTCTCGCACCAGGTGCCTTCCTTTATCGACGCCCTCTTTGAATCCATGTCCGGGTTCACCACCACCGGCTCGACTATCTTAACCGACATCGAGGCCCTGACCCCCAGCCTGCTGTTCTGGCGGGCCACCACCCAGTGGCTGGGGGGGATGGGGATCATCGTCCTGTCGCTGGCCATCCTGCCGTTGCTGGGAATCGGCGGAATGCAGCTGTTCCAGGCCGAGATGACCGGCCCCACCAAGGACCGGCTCACCCCCCGGATCCAGGACACGGCCCGGATCCTGTGGTCGGTTTATGTTTTTTTCACTTTGGTACTCATCGCCCTGCTGATGTTAGGCGGCCTGAGTTTTTACGACGCCACCACCCACGCTTTCTGCACCATCTCCACCGCCGGGTTCTCGCCCTATAACGACAGCGTGGCCCATTTCAACTCACTCTATGTGGAAACGGTGGTCATTATCTTCATGTTCATCGGCGGCATCAACTTCGCCATGCACCACCACGTGCTGCGAGGCAAGCTGCGTACCTACTGGCAGAGCGAGGAGTTCCGGCTTTACCTGGGCCTGGCGGCGGGAGCTATCCTGCTGGTCACCATCTTCAACCTGCAGGCCGGAACCTATGCCACTGAAGCCGGCTCTCTGCGCTACGCCTCCTTTCAGGTGATTTCCATCCTCACCACTTCGGGTTTTTCCACCGCCGATTTCGCCCTCTGGCCTTCGGCCTCGCAACTGGTACTGGTGGGCCTGATGCTGGTGGGAGGGATGGCCGGCTCCACCGCCGGCAGCATCAAGACCGTGCGCTTTTTGCTGTTTTTCAAATATGTCCGGCTACAGCTGCGCAGCCTGATCCACCCCCAGACGGTGAGCATCATCAAGCTCAACCGTATCCGGGTGCCCCGGGAAGTCATGACCGCGGTCCTGGGTTTCTTCGCCCTTTATTTCATGTTGTTTTTGATTGCCACCCTGGTGGTCACCGCCCTGGGGGTTGATCTGGTAACCGGCACCACGGCGGTAATCGCCACCCTCAACAACATTGGCCCCGGTCTGCATCTGGTGGGGCCGAACTTGAGTTTTGCCCAGATGCCGGAGACGGCCAAGGTGATCCTGACTTTCTGCATGCTGGCCGGCCGCCTGGAACTTTATACGGTCATCGTCCTGCTGACCCCCGCCTTCTGGCGCACCGCCCGCCGGCCGGAAACGCGCCTGAGCAGGCGGGCCAAACCAACCTCATAAATAATGGAACAACATTACGATATAATTGTGATCGGGGCCGGCCATGCCGGCTGCGAGGCGGCCCTGGCGGCGGCCCGGCTGGGGTGCCGCACCGCGGTGCTGGTGATGAACGCCGACACCATCGGGGCGTTGAGCTGCAACCCGGCGGTGGGGGGCCTGGCCAAGGGCCACCTGGTACGGGAAATCGACGCCCTGGGCGGCGAGATGGCCCGCAATATCGACGCCACCGGCATCCAGTTTCGGCAGCTCAACACCAGCCGGGGGCCGGCAGTACGTTCCTCCCGGGCCCAGGCCGACCGGCGACTCTATCCACAACGGATGAAAAGGGTGCTCGAGGAGCAGCCCAACCTGGAGATCCGCCAGACCACCGCCGACCGGCTGCTCCTGGCGGAAAGCGGCGGCAGGGCCAGGGTCCGCGGGGTGGAAACGTCGCTGGGGGAAAAGCTGCTGGCCGGGGCGGTGATCATCACCACCGGCACTTTCTTAAATGGCCTGATCCATATCGGACTCAAGCAGTTTCCCGCCGGCCGCCTGGGGGATCCACCCTCGTTGAGCCTGCCCTGCCATCT
>PWOG01000305.1 GCA_003557565.1 Desulfobulbaceae bacterium | reverse complement strand
GTGGGAAGGGGCGATCATTTTGACATCCAGTTGAGAAAGCTTGCTGATGGCCCGTTCAACAAAAATTGCAAAACCGGCCAGTATATTGGCGTAATAACGCAGCGTTTCATGCATGAAAAATTCATACTGGGCCGAAGAAAGCTGGTCGTCAAAGAGGGTGTCCGTGATGCTGCCATAGGAACCAAAGGCGTCGCAGGAAAAAAGAACGCCGGAGTCACGCTCGAAAGTGGCCATTGTTTCGGGCCAGTGCAGATTGGGGATCTCGTAAAAGATCAGCTCTTTGTTACCGCCTAATGCCAGGGTGTCCCCGGTTTTTACCACCTGCACATTTTCTTCAATGCCGCAGAATGCCTTGAGCATGGCGGCGCCTTTTTCGGTGATATAAATTTTAAGATGCGGATTCTGCCGGACGAACTCGGGCAGCCATCCGGTGTGGTCCGGTTCCATGTGATTGACCACCAGATAATCTATATCCCTGGGCGCAAGCGGAATCGAGCCCAGTCCCTGGGCAAACTCGACGGGTTTATTGTTTATATCTTCAACCAGATCGATAAGGGCTGTTTTCTCTCCCCGGACAACATACGAATTGATGGAAATACCATGGGGCATGGGCCACATGCCTTCAAAAAGATGGTTTGAATCAAGGTTCACTCCCAGCCGGTAAATTCCTTCAGCTATTGATGCAGCCTTCATGACGTCTCCTTGCTACGGTTAAAAACGAGCCAAACCAGTTGCTGGCACCGATATTTGGGGAATGATCTTTTGAAAAATGATGGCCGTGGAGTGGCCAGACTGAAATTATAGGTATATCAGAGCCGGGCGAGGAAATGAATATGATTTTTTTGAACAATTGCCGGTGATAGCTACAAGCACAAAAGGCAGGCTGTTTCCTTGTGCTGGTGATGGCTAAGGTTCTCAGGGCTGATTAAAGGCTTTATCACTTACTTGTTTGGTGATCGGCGGTCTCGCCGCGACCATTTTCTGGCCATTGAAGTGGCGTTCCAGCAGTTCCCGATAATTGCGGATACGGCGCAGGTATTGCACTGGTTCGTCGCCCCGGGCATAACCGTGGGGGAGATAGCGGTGATATTCCGGCTGGGCAAGCTTGGGCAGCATTTGTTGCAATGAGGACCACAGGTTGGGGTCCAGACCGTAGTTGCGAGCCAGACGGCGTGCGTCGTAGATGTGGCCCATGCCAACGTTATAGGCGGCCAGTGCGATCCAGGTGCGGTCTGGTTCCTCGATTTCCGCAGGAAGACGTTGACGCAGGCTGGCCAGATAACGGGCTCCGCCCATGATGCTCTCTTCGGGGTCCAGACGGTTATTCACATTTACTTCCGCGGCAGTGGGCAGGGTAAGCATCATGATGCCGCGAACCCCTGTGGGGCTGCGCGCCATGGGGTTCCAGTGCGATTCCTGATAAGCCTGGGCAGCGAGCAGCCGCCAGTCGATCCCATATTTTTCTCCCGCCCGCTTGAATATATCAAGAAATTCCGGCAGTCGTTCATAAATGCGTCGCACATAGCGGGAGGTGTCCACGTAATCGAAAATCTCCACATGGGCGTAATAGCGGGTCATCAGCGTATCGACCAGTTTCTTTGCTTCCCTTTTGTGGAACCATTCGTTAACCGCTTCGGCCAGCTCGCTGGATTGCCGCGGCATCATCCAGGCAAGTTCCTGGGGTTCGCTCATGGGCATGACCACAATGAGTTCAGGATAGTAACGGCGGCTGATCGCCACGATATTGGAGTCGGCCACGGTACAGTCAACTTCTTTTTCCCAAACTTTTTGCAGGACCAGCTCAGTGGACGTGGAAGGCTCCACCTCCCATTCAAGATCGGGAAGCCGCTCTTCACGCAACTCCTCCAAGCGCTCTTCGTAACTGCTGTCGGCGATGACCATCAGGGAAACGGCGGGAAGCTCGTCCAGGTTGTCCGGACGGTTGCCGCCGCGACGACAAACCAGCTGTTGCTGTATCTGGTGGTAGGATGGGCCGAATTGGAACTCTTCCTCGCGGGTTTCCAGGCGGGTCAGGCCGGCGGCGGCCAGATGAGCTTCACCGCTGCGCAACGCCTCCTTGATCTCGCCAATACTGTGGCGAATCTCGAATCTCAGGGCCAATTCCAGGTGTTCAGCGAAGTTTTGGGCGAGATCATGTTCAAAGCCGGTGGGCTTATCATGGCGGTCAACATAGTAGGTGGTGGGTGCGTTGCGGGTTACCACCACCAGTTCGCCGGTTTCCCGGAAATTTTTCAGTCCGGTGGTTTCCGGTAAGGAGTTTTTTTCATCTACGGTCGGTTTTTCGCAGCCTCCCAGCAAAATACAGGCAAGCAGTAAAGGTACAAGACCCGACATTTTTCCTGATCTTCCCATTGTCCTTTCCTGGTTTCACCGAACCGGGCCATTACTGTCCGGATTTCAGGCCTCACCTGTCGTTAAATTCCTGGTGAACCCCGGCAATCAGTGTTTAAGGTCTGGCTCCACTGCTGAACATAACTGTCCTTTAGAAATTCCCCCGCTGATTGTCAACCCAAAAGCGGCTTAAGGGCGGCGGGGCTGCATCATCTCACCGCATCGCTTCGGCACCGGTTGACGAAGTTTGCCTTTGCCGTCTTTGGTGGCGCGCTCCCGGATTTGGAGGGTTTTCGTCACCTCCCGCCTGCTGATTTTTGCCTTTAGCTGTGTTGAACTAAAGTGTTGCGCATTGCAGGCGGAACAGGGTTAGCCCATGCCTCCCTTTGGCGCTCGGTGCCACATGGCCAGAGCCGCGCCCATACCCGCCAAAAAACCGCCAATATGGGCACCGTGAGCAACCCCTGCGGCGCCGCCGGTCATCATGATAAACGGCAACAGGTTGTCGATCAGGAGGTAGACGGCGAGCACCAGGGGAGCCGGGACAAAAATAAAGCCGATGAAAAAGGGGAAAATAAAAATAAACACTTTTACCCGGTTGCGCGGAAACCACAGAAAATAACAGCCAAGAATTCCGGAAATAGCTCCCGAGGCCCCGACCATCGGGATGTTGGAACCGGGAACAAAAAGAGAGAAGAACAGGGTCGCAATCACGCCGGAAGCCAAATACATAATTATATAGTTGAAAGCTCCGAAGCGATTTTCCACATTATTGCCGAATATCCAGAGATAGAGCATGTTGCCGGCAAGATGCAGCCAGCCTCCATGGAGAAAAAGGGAGCTGAAAAGGGTCAGTACCGAAGCTTCAGCAGGACGGAAACCATACTGAAAAAGAAACAGGTCATAGGCGGTAATTCGACCGCGGAGCTGCTCTATAGCTACACCCCGCTCCCGCATGGTTTCGATGAATTGCAGATAGAGCTGGCTGCTGGTATCGGGAGCGGTGGTCATCAAGGGAATAGCGATAAGAACAAAGATGCCGATATTGGCGGCCATTAAACTCCAGGTCATCCAGGCAGGTTTACTTGGGTTGGGGGTATCCCCGACGGGAATAAACATTGTGCCGCACCTGTTTATAGTTGTGCTTGGTTTTAGTGCTTATTGTAGTGCAACGGGCAATCGATTCCGAGGATTTCAGCCGCCTCCCTGTTTCATACTCTGCTCTGTTTCAGACTGTCAAGCCGGCTTTTCCTGGTCCGGAACCTCATTTGTTGCTTATTTGGTTTCACCAACGTTATACTAAAAACCATACGTTAAAAAAAATCTGACAGGAGAATAAACTTATGGAATACCTGACTATCCCGCAAACGGATCTGAAAGTATCACGAGTGGCCCTGGGAACATGGGCCATCGGAGGATGGATGTGGGGCGGAACCGACGAACAGGAGGCCATTGCGACCATTCACGCAGCCCTGGAAAAAGGGGTGAACCTGGTGGACACGGCTCCGGTGTATGGCTTTGGCCGTTCCGAGGAGATTGTGGGTAAGGCCCTGCAGCAGTATGGGGATAGAAAAAATATTTTTATTTCCACCAAGGTGGGGCTGGAGTGGAGCGACGACGGAAAGGTGGTGCGTAACTCCACCCCGCAGCGCATTGTTAAAGAGGTGGAGGATTCCCTGCGGCGGCTGCGGGTTGATCATATCGACATCTACTATGTACATTGGCCGGACCCGCTGGTGCCGGTGGAGGAGACCGCGGCGGCCATGAATAAGCTTTTGCTGGAAGGCAAGATTGGCGCCATCGGGGTGTCCAACTATACCCCGGAGCAGATGGACGCGTTTCGCCGGGAAGCGCTGATTCAGCTCTGCCAGCCTCCGTACAACATCTTTGAGCGCGAAATTGAACATGATGTCAAACCCTACTGTAAAAGCAACAACGTCGCCCTGATGGCCTATGGCGCGCTGTGCCGCGGGCTTTTGAGCGGCAGGATGAGCAGCGACCGGGTGTTTGAAGGTGATGATCTGCGGAAAGTTGACCCGAAATTCCAGCAACCACGTTTTAATCAGTATCTGGCGGCGGTTGAAGAGCTCAAAAGCCTGGCAGCGGAAAAGGGTAAGGAGTTGTTGCCCTTAGCCGTGCGCTGGGTCCTGGATCAGGGAACGGAGATTGCGCTCTGGGGAGCCCGCAGGCCCGAACAGATGGAGTCGCTGCCGGCAATCTTCGGCTGGGAGTTAAGCCGGGAAGACAGGGAACGCGTCAATCGGATTCTGGACAACACCATCAAAGATCCGGTCGGTCCGGAATTCATGGCGCCGCCCGCCCGCGACCAGTAACGAGTGAAGGGGTCAGGGCAGGGGCAGGGGAGGCTGGGGTGCTTAAGCTGCCTGCCCGCCGCAGATGTTCAATGATCATTGCCCAAACGCAGGTTTGAAGTAAGTAATCACGGGGGCCAAAGGGTAAGCGGTCACAGGGTGCCGCAAGATGCGGTGCCCTGTGATCGCTTACGGTGAACATCCGCAGCAGGGTCAGGGGCGGCGCCGACTGCCGGGCTTTGAGGCCCGGCCTGGCGGTTTACTTGCGGAAATGCAGGATTCCCCAGGTCAGGTAGCCGTTGCGGCCGCCGTCAATCCAGTGACCCAGACCCTTTTTCATCCGTTCGACGTATTCAGCGCTGACGATATTTTTCTCTTTCAGCTCTCCCTCACGGTCGATCAGTTCCTGCCGTACGCGGGAGTAATGGTTTACAAGCTGATGGGTCATTTCTTCGAATTCCAGTTCCTGCATCCCGTGCTTTTGCGCCTGGGCGCGATAAAAGCCCGGGGAACCAAGGGAGGAAAGGTGGATCCGGTCGTAAATCGGCTGAAGCTTGTCCGTCGGGGCGTTATCGGTCTGCATCGGATCGGTGAATATCAGTTCGCCGCCGGGCTTGAGCACCCTTACCGCCTCGGAGAACACCTTTTCACGGTCGCCGGAGTGCAGAAACGCGTCCTGGGACCAGACCACATCGAATGAGTTGTCTTCGTACGGCAGCTTGGTGAAATCGCCGTCCACCACCTCAATCAAGTGGTCCAGGCCCTGTTCCCGGTTCTTCTGCCGATCGCGCTCGTTTTCGGTTTCCGACAGGTTCAGCGCCACGCACTTGCATCCCACGGTCCGGGCCAGGTAACGCATGGAACCGCCGTAACCGGCTCCCACATCCAGCACCCGGCTGTTGTGGTCAATATTTTTGAGCTTTGAGGCCATGTGCTGAACCG
>PWOG01000086.1 GCA_003557565.1 Desulfobulbaceae bacterium | reverse complement strand
GTGAGTTCGGCCTCGCCGGCGGTGGCCAGGTTATGGTCGCCGCAGATCACGGTACCCGAGGTGGGCGGGTCCAGCCCCCCCAGAATATTGAGCAGAGTGGACTTGCCGCTGCCGGAAGGCCCCAGCAGAACCACCAGCTCACCGCGGTAAAGATCCAGATCCACCCCGTCCAGGGCCCGCACCTCCACCTCGCCCATGCGATAAACCTTCCGCAGGTCACGGGCATGAAACACAACGTCGGAATCCCCGGCAGTCAAGTAACCCTCCTGGCTGATCGCCACAAACGTAACCGACAGTATCGTCCAAAACCCGCCCCAAAAAAACCCATGTCCCCACCACCCGGGCAACCGTAGCCTGATCACGAGCCCCCTGGGCAACCGGGTAAACGGGCAGCAGGGCCGCAGGTTGTGGTGAGCGGGCCGGCGAAGCGTACATCAGTACGTGAGCCGGACCGATCGCCGCAACAGGCAGTACTGCTGAACGGTTACCACAGACAAGGAGATAATCGCAACAACCGGGTAAACGGGCAGCAGGGCCGCAGGTTGTGGTGAGCGGGCCGGCGAAGCGTACATCAGTACGTGAGCCGGCCCGATCGCCGCAAGATGCGGTGCTGCTGCCCGTTTACCCCTGCAGGTATTGGCGGATGGAGTCGGCCAGCGTCAGACAGATCCGCCGGAACCGGTCTTCGTCGCGCTCTAAAAGAGTGGTGCGAAAACCCTGATAGTCGGTGGCAAAAGAGCTCAGGGGCACCACGCAGATACCGGTGGCCCCCAGCAGATAGTACACAAAACGTTTGTCCGGCGAAGTGCCGGGTTGGGACACCAGCTTCTCCACATGACTGCGGACCTCGCTGTTGTCAATGGGCAGGGTCTGTTGATGGTTCAGCACCCCCGGTTCAAAGGCCACGCTCATGTAAAAGGCGCCGTTGGTCCGGTTGACGATCAGCCCGTCCACCTCTTTTAAGATATCATAGGCGACATTGGAGGCCCTTTCATAGCGGCGGATCCTCTCCTCGAGGTGGGCGTTGTACTCGGGGTGGCTGACGATGGCCGGCAGGGCCATCTGGGGCAGGGTGGTGGAGCAGACCTCCACCATCTTGGCGTTCAAAATCGAGGCCACATACTTCTTGAACATGGGATCATTATCGGCGTTGTACACCTCGATCCAGCCGCAGCGCGACCCCGGCCAGGGCATCTCCTTGGAGATGCCGCGCATGTTGATGGCCGGCACATCGCCGATGAGCTCACACAAGGGCCTGGTTTTCTGACCGTTGTAAACGATCCGCTGGTAAACCTCGTCACAGATGATGAAGAGATCGTATTTGCGGGCCAGGGCCACGATTCCCCGCAGAATCTCCTCGGGGTAGACCGCTCCGGTGGGGTTGTCCGGGTTGATCACCAGAATCGCCGCCACCGCCGGGTTGTACTTGATCCTTTTTTCCAGGTCGTTGAGATCGGGGAACCAGTGGTTGTAAGGATCCAGCCGGTAGGAGACGGGACGATCGCCGGCATGGGCCGCTTCCCCGGAAGAGTGGGTGGTATAGCTGGGAGTGGGCACCACCACCCGGGCGGTGCGCCGCAGCAGGCCGTAGACTTTACTGATGGCATCACCCAGGCCGTTGAAAAAAATTATATCATCGGCGCCGACTTTCACCCCTCCCCGGCGGTTGACCTCGGCGGCGAGAAATTCGCGGGTGGACAGTATACCCCGGGTGGGGCAGTAACCATAGCTGGCGTTGTCCATGACAAAATCGGCCACCACCTTTTTCATCCACAGGGGGATCTCTTCCCCCTTGGCCACCGGGTCGCCGATGTTTTCCCAGTAGGTTTTCATCCCCAGCTTCTGCAGTTTTTCACCAACCTCCACGATATTGCGAATTTCGTAGGTCAGCTCGCCTGCGCCGATGTGTACAATGTCGGTCCGCATCTGTTATTCCTTAATATAATTATGGCAACATCCGGCAAGAGCTTTTTTAACCATGTTCCCGGGGCATCAGTCAAGGGTATCTTTTTATGAACGCTTTCCCGGCGGTTTTAAATCACCGGGGTCACCCTGCCCTCAACCCCGCTGGTCGATGGGAACGAAGGGACGGCTCAAGGGGCCCACGTAAATCTGGCGCGGGCGACTGATGCGCCAGGCAGGATCATCCCACATCTCCTTCCAGTGGGCGATCCAGCCGGGCAGGCGGCCCAGGGCGAACATCACCGTGAACATGTTGGTGGGAATGCCCATGGCCCGGTAAATGATGCCGGAATAAAAATCAACGTTGGGATAGAGGTTGCGCTCGATGAAATAATCATCTTTCAGGGCCACCTCTTCCAGATCCTTGGCCAGGTCCAGCAGAGGATCGGAGTACTTGAGATCCGCCAGCACCTCGTCGCAGGCCTGCTTGATAATCCGGCAGCGGGGGTCATAGGTCTTGTAAACCCGGTGCCCGAAACCAGCCAGCCGGAAGGGGTCCTTGGGATCCTTGGCGCGTTCGACGTATTTACGGTAATCACCGCCGTTTTCATGGATGCTCGCCAGCATGTCCATCACCGCCTGGTTGGCCCCGCCGTGCAGTGGTCCCCACAGAGCGCTGATCCCGGCGGAGACCGAGGCATAGAGGTTGACCCGGGCGCTGCCCACCATCCGCACCGTGGAGGTGGAGCAGTTCTGTTCATGATCGGCATGAAGGATGAGCAGCTTGTTCAGGGCCTCCACCACCTTGTGGTTGATCTCATAAGGCCGAACCGGGGAGTCGAACATCATGTTGAGGAAATTGGCGCAGTAAGACAGGTCGTGGCGGGGATAAACCACCGGATGCCCCATGGATTTCTTGTAGGAAAAGGCGGCGATGGTCCTCACCTTGGAAAGCAGCCGGGCGGACATCTTGTCGATATTTTCCAGTGGATTATTGGCCATTTCCGGGTAGAAACTGCACAGCGAGTTGACCATGGACGAAAGAATCGCCATGGGCGGACTCTTGGCCGGATAACTGTCGAAAAACCGGATCATGTCCTCATGGACCATGGCAAAATCGTTGAGCATCTGGCTGAAGGCATTAAGTTCGGTCCGGGTGGGCAGGCTGCCATGATCCAGCAGGTAAGCCACTTCAACGAAACTGCAGTTCTCGGCCAGTTCGGCAATGTCATAGCCGCGATAGCTCAGAATCCCGCTTTCACCGTCGAGATAGGTAATGTTACTGATACAGGAGCCGGTATTGGCATAGCCGCCGTCAAAAGCTATATAGCCGGACTTGGCCCGCAAGGAACGGATGTCGATGGCCTTTTCGCCCTCGGTGCCGACAATAACGGGCAGCTCATGGACCTTGCCATCAATTTTAATCTCGGCCATCTCGCCGGTATAATAATTATGGGGCATAACGCAAAATCCTTTGTCGAGTTAAAAGAATCAGTTATTTTAACCTCGCCGGGGCCTTGTTTCAAGAACAAAGCCGAAAAGGCCGCCGTCCGCGGCCCAGGCGGCAATTATCATCACGGGAGTCCGACCTTATGGGAGTATATCAGGAACTAGTACGGAAATTCACCACCGAAGTCAGCCTCTATCCGGTTTCCTGCGAAAAACTGGCCCGGGGACGCAGTGACCGGCAGTGGCTGGAGGCCGTGCTGGCGGCCGGAGCAAGGATCGTCCAGTTGCGGGACAAGCACGCCGACAGCCGCACCCTGCTGGGCAAGGCCCGGATGTTCCGGGAAAAAACCCGGGAATGCGGGGCGCTGTTCATCGTCAATGACCGCCTGGATATCGCCCTGCTCAGCGGCGCCGACGGCGTCCACCTGGGCAACGACGACCTTCCCTGCGAAGACGTGCGCCGCTTCGCTCCGGATCTGCTGATCGGGGTTTCCTGCAACCGGGAAGAAGACGCCGCCAGTGCCGAACAGCGCGGCGCCTCCTACTACAACATCGGCCCGCTGTTTGCCACCGCGACCAAGGAGGAAGCCCGGGAGGTTCTGGGGCTTGAGGCCATTGCCCGTTTCTCCCGCCGCTCCCCCCTGCCCTTTACCGTCATGGGGGGGATCAAAAAACACCACATCCCGGATTTACTGGCCGCCGGGGCCACCAGACCGGCGGTGGTCACCGCCCTGACCCAGGCGGAAGACATTGCCGCTGAAACCAGAGATTGGCTGGAAAAGCTCCAGCAGCATCACACCCCTGCTGGATAGTCCCGCCGACAACCACGGGGGCACCGCCGAAAGCGGCGAGGGAGCTGGCCCACGTACCGATGACGCATCGCCGCCTGGCTTGCCGCAACCTGCGGCACCCAGTGACCGCTTACCATTTTACCCCGTGTTTGCCTCCGTGATCACTTACCTTATTCCGTGATGAGCCCGGTGATCTATTACCGAATGGCTAACCCTACTGGATAACCTCCAGGTAACGATACAGCGGCGACTCGGTGGTCAGCACCAGCCGGGTATTGTCTCCCAGGGTATCCTGATAGGTTTCCATGGTCTTGTAAAAACGGTAAAACTCCGGGTCTCGACCGTAAGCATCGGCGTAAATCTGGGCCGCTTCGGCATCGGCCTCGCCTCGAAGGGTCTGGGCTTCCCGGGAAGCGCCGGAGCGGATCTCCATCAGATCGCGCTCCATCTTGCCCAGAATCTCGGACTTGCTGCCTTCACCACGGGAGCGCAAATCGGCGGCGATTCGCTTGCGTTCGGAGATCATCCGGTCGAAAACCCGCCGCTGGACGGAGTCAATATAGTTGACCCGGCGGAGCATGACATCCACCAGTTCGATGCCGTACTGCTGAACCACCTCGGCGGCCCGCTCGTGGATCATATTGGTGATCACGTCCCGGCCCAGGGCGACGTATTCGATCTCTCCGGGCTCCAGCATGCTGATCCTGGTGGTATGGGGCTCCCAGTCAGAACTGCGGATAAACTCCACCAGGTTGTTCTGGTTGACAAAGTCGCGGACGGTACCGTCGATGATGGCATCCAGGGTGTTCAGGGCCCGGGTCTCGTTGTGCACCGACTGCAGGAAGCGCAGGGGATCTTCAATCCGCCAGCGGGCGGTGGCGTCGATATGGACAAAGGTCTTGTCCCGGGTAGGGATCTGGTTGGGGTCGCCGTCCCAGGTCAGAATCCGTTTGTCAAAGTAGGTCACGTCCTGGATGAAGGGGAGCTTGAACTGCAAACCGGCCTCTTGCACCGGCTCACCCACCGGGCGGCCGAACTGGGTGACTACGGCCTGGCGATCCTCGGGCAGGACATAAACCCCGTTGGCCACCACCAGGCCCACAACGACGATAACAGCTATGAGAATGATACGAACAATATTTTTCACGAAAGCCTCCGCTTTTGCTTAACCTAAATAATTCTTGATTCCTTGGCTCTCAGTTGCCGGTCCTGATGCCGCCGGCCCCGAGATTGAGCAGGGGCAGCAAGGATTTCTGCTCCCGGTCGATAACCACCACCTCTTCGACCTGGGGCAGCACCTTTTCCATGGTTTCCAGATACAGTCGCTGCCGGGTAACCTCCGGTGACTGCTCGTACTCTTCCATCAGGGCGGTAAAACGGGAGGTCTGACCCTGGGCCTCGTTGACCCGTTCGACCTTGTAACCGTGGGCCTCTTCCACCATCCGGCGGGCATCACCCCGGGCCCGGGGCACCTCGCGGTTGTAGATCTCTTCGGCCTCGTTG
>PWOG01000261.1 GCA_003557565.1 Desulfobulbaceae bacterium | reverse complement strand
GCGGTGGTCAACCTGCTGGAGCTGGGGGATGAGGAAAAACTGGCGGCCATCCTGCCAGTGAGCACCTTCGAGGTGCCCCAGGACAAGGAGTGTTACGTCCTCATGGCCACCAAGAAAGGGGTGGTCAAAAAGACCGGCCTGGGCGAGTTCAGCCGGCCCCAGCGCCGTGGCAAGATCGCCCTGACCATCCGCGAGGATGATGAGATCCTCGCCGCCGCCCTTACCTATGGTGACAACGAGATCCTGCTGCTGTCCCGGCGGGGAATGGCGGTGCGTTTCCATGAAAGCGACATCCGGCCCATGGGCCGGATCGCCAGCGGGGTTCGAGGTATTAGCCTGGCCCCGGCGGACGGGCAAAGCGGCGGAGTAGTCGATGAGCTGGTGGGGGTTTCGGTCCTGTCCGGGGATCCGGAAACCTCCGTGCTGGTGGTCACCGAAAACGGTTACGGCAAACGCACCCTGGTCGATGAATATCGTCGGATCAAGCGCGGCGGCAAGGGAGTCATGGCGATCAAGGCCAGCGAGCGCAACGGCCGGGTAGTAGGGATGCTCCAGGTCACCGATGACGACCAGGTGATGATGATCACCAACGCCGGCCAGATCATCCGGATGCCCATGCGGGATCTGCGGGTGATCGGTCGTAATACCCAGGGCGTCCGGTTGTTCAGCTTGGGCGAGGAAGAAAAGGTGGTGGCCCTGGATCGTCTGGCCGAGTCGGAAAACGGCGAGGAGGAAAAGAACGACGGTAATAACCCCGACTCCGGGCCGGAAGCTGAATAATGAAGAATAACGCCGGAGAGAACGACGGGGCCGGCCGGATAGCGGTCATGGGTGCCGGCAGCTGGGGAACCGCCCTGGCTCTGGTTCTGGCCCGCAAGGGTTACCGGGTGGAACTCTGGAGCCACACCCCGGAGCGGGTGGCGGAAATGCTTGATAGCCGGCAAAACCGCCGGTACTTGCCGGATTTTACCCTGCCCGACAATATCCGGCCTGGTTCCGATCCGGCCCTGGTGTCCGGCTGCGCCGCCGTGGTCATGGTCGTGCCTTCCCATGGCTACCGCGATGTTTTCCGGCAAATAATTCCCCACCTGGCCCCGGGAACCCCGATTATTTCCGCCGCCAAGGGAATTGAAAACGATACCTTGCTGACCATGACCCAGGTCATGGCCCAGGAGTTGCTCCGGGCGGCGGGAGCTTCGGCGACCGGCGGTCCCGAGGCCCTTGGCCCCAGCGAATTGGCCGCGGTCAGCCACCCCCTGGGGGTGCTGGCCGGCCCCAGTTTCGCCCGTGAGGTGGCCGAAGGCCTGCCCACCGCCGTCACTGTGGCCGCCGCCCGGGCCGAGGATGCCCGTTATTTTCAGGATCTTTTCTTCACCGAACGGTTCCGGGTCTATGCCGGCACCGACCTGCTCGGCCAGGAGCTGGGCGGAGCCCTGAAAAACATCATCGCCATTGCCGCCGGCATCAGCGACGGTCTGGGTTACGGCACCAACTCCCGGGCGGCCCTGATCACCCGCGGTCTGGCGGAGATCACTCGGCTGGGGGTCAAAATGGGCGCCCTTCCCCTGACCTTTTCCGGCCTGGCCGGCCTGGGTGACCTGGTGCTGACCTGTACCGGGGATTTGAGCCGTAATCGGGGAGTCGGCCTTAAGCTTGGCCGGGGCATGAAGCTGGCCGAGATCCTGGCGGAAATGCAGATGGTGGCCGAGGGCATCAAAACCACCGCCTCGGCCTGGGCCCTGGCCCAAAAGTTGGGGGTGGAGATGCCGATCCTGGAACAGGTTTACCTGGTTATTCACCAGGACAAACCATGCCGGGAGGCGGTTGGTGACCTGCTGGCCCGGCAGGGCCGGGATGAACTGGAGTACCGGCCCGGCCAAGGGGGATGAGCACCATGGGCAAAACCCCTTTGGACTGTCTGCTGCTGCTGCCCTCTATTCATTATGTGCTCAAGGCCGAACAACTGTGCAAGCAACAGCGGCTGGACCATGACCTGGTGCCGATGCCGCGGCGGATTTCTTCGGCCTGCGGCATGGCCCTGGCCTTTGCCTGTGCCGACCTGGAAACCCTGGGCAAGTTGGTGAGCCGGGCCGGTCTGCCGTCCCCCCAATGGTTTCGCCGCGATGAGCAAGGCGATTTTCAGGTGCTTGACTGGTCATCGGATGAAGGGTAAGTGATGATCGCTTACGAACTTTTCCACCCGCCTGGTGCCCCGTCCGTAGCGGTTGGGCGTCAGGCTTATGGGCCAAGGCGGGGAGTCGCGATAAAACCGGCAACAGGGAATATTAATGAAGCACAAACTGACCAGTACCGTTAAAGCCGCCGGGTGAGCCGCCAAACTGGGTCCAGGGGATCTGGACCGGGTGTTGGCGGACCTGGGAGTGCCGGGGGGTGATGATCCCCGCCTGCTGGCCGGAATCGGCGGCGGCGAGGATGCCGGGGTCTATCGCCTCAACGACGACACCGCCCTGATCCAGACGGTGGATTTTTTTACTCCCATCGTCGATGATCCCTACCTGTTCGGCCGGATTGCGGCGGCCAACGCCCTGAGCGATGTTTATGCCATGGGCGGGGTTCCGCTGCTGGCCATGAATCTGGTGGCCTTTCCGATCAAGACCCAGGATTGTGCGATTTTGCGGGCGATTTTAAAGGGCGGGGCAGACACCCTGGCCGAGGCCGGAACCCTGCTGGTGGGCGGCCATTCCCTGGAAGATGATGAGATCAAGTATGGCCTTTCCGTTACCGGCACCGTCCACCCCGACCGGTTGTTGCTCAACTCCGGGGCCCGTCCCGGAGACCAGCTGCTGCTGACCAAGCCCGTGGGTACCGGCATTCTCGCCACCGCCATCAAGGGCGGCCTGGCCGGGACCGAAGTCGAGGAGATGATCGGCGGGCTCATGGCCTATTTAAACCGGGAAGCAGCCCTGGTGATGAGCGATATGGGGGTGCATGCCTGTACCGATATCACCGGTTTCGGCCTGATCGGCCATCTCCATGAAATGGCCGCCGCTTCCGGGGTGGCCGTGAACCTGGAGGCGGCGTCCGTGCCGCTGCTGGCGCAAACCCTGCATTTTGCCGGTATGGGGATTATTCCCGAAGGAGCGCACCATAATTATCAGCACTACCGGCAGTTTGTTAAATCCCGACTTGCCGTGGACGATCCCCTGGAGATGATTCTCCACGACCCCCAGACCTCCGGCGGCCTGCTCATCGCCGCTCCCCCCAAGGTCATCGCCGCCATGACCGCCCACCTGCGCCAGCGCAATTATCCCTTCGACCTTGGCGTCATCGGCGAGGTCGCCGCCGGCCCTTCCGGGCAGATTAATCTCTTCTGATTTCTCACCAGACCCCCCTTTTTTATCAGTAAATATAATAATTACCCCCAGTGTTTCACTGTAACGCTGTGGTGTTTTTTCAGCTTTTTTGTTTTTTTTGTGTTGACATATCCCAATATATAGACAAAAAGAAACATGTTCTCGTTTTTCCTAGTGCTTCATCGTGGTGGTCGAAATTTTCGATCCGGACATGCCCGGTTGAAGGATTTTACGGTTAATCTCGCTGTAGCCACTGACATAGCCCTGCAAGGTCGGCGAGGTCGCCGGCAAACATAATCCATATAACAGTGGAGGAGAGAAAATGCGTAAAAGGATCAGTATGTTGGCCCTGGCGGGCGCACTGGTGATTCCCGGCGTGGCCCTGGCCCAGGAAGCAGATCTGGCGGAACAGGTGGAAAACCTGACCCGGGAGGTGGAACAGCTCAAGGTCCAGTCTCAAGAGCAGCAGGAATATATCGCCGGGATTGATGATACCCTGTGGCGCGACATGAGCACCCGCTTTCATTGGTCCGGCGATTTCCGCAGCCGTTTCGATTATTACACCCGGGATCGTTACGTAGGTACGAATTATGTTGACCCTGGCGACGGTAGTCAGATGCCGACCGCACACAAAAAAGTTTCCGAGAAAAACAACAGCCTGATGACCAACCGCCTGCGGCTCAACATGTATGCCCAGGTCCAGGACAATGTGGAATTTGTCGGCCGTCTGGCCATGTTCAAGGCCTGGGGGATGCAGAATGCTCCTACCGCTGATGGCGGTTTTTTTGGCGGTTATCCTTCTATAGACGGCAATGTCGGGCGTCGCCCGGACGACAGCAAACTGCTGGTGGATCGGGCCATTGTCAACTGGAACAACATCGGCGGCTCCAACTTCTGGTTTTCCATCGGCCGCCGTCCCACCACCGATGGTCCGCCCAATCAGTTGCGGATGTACAGCGACACCCGGATGGCCAGCCCGGTGTCCTACATGGACTGGCCCTTTGACGGTCTGACCATCGGTTACGCCTACGACAGTTTGTTTAACGTTGTCGATCTGCCCGGCCGGATCCGCTTCTGCTATGGTCGTGGTTTTGAGGCCGGACTGGGGGAAAACACCCTTGATGACACCGATTTCATGGGGATCAGTTGGGATATTTACAATCAGGGGGACCGGTTTGTTTATTTCCAGTCCTATATCGCCATGGATGTGTTTAACTATCCCGATATTTCCGATTCCCTTATAGCTCAGGCTTTGAGCGCTCCGCCCGAGGAAGGCGGCATGGGTCCCCGGGACAATATCGGCGATATCTATCACACCTCGGCCATGTACATGGACAAGGTGGCGGACTTTAACTACTTCATCGGCGGTGGCTGGAGCCGGACCGATCCCAACAGCAACGGTATGTTTAATGATTTTATGGCCATGCAGATGGGAACCGACGGACCCAACACCGATTCAGAAGACGGTTACTCCATCTATCTTGGCGCCCGTTACGATCTGCCCCAGGTCGCTGCGATGAAAATCGGTGCCGAGTATAACTACGGCAGCGAATACTGGATCGGCATGAGTCCCGGCCACGACGATATTTACGCCTCCAAACTGGCCACCCGCGGCCAGGTCTTCGAGGTCTACGGAATTTACGACATTCCCGGCCAGGCCGTGACCCGCTTGGGCAACGCCTTTATCCGGTTTGGTTATCAGCATTACGATTATGACTATACCGGCTCCCTGGACTTGAACATGCGTCCCTACGATCTGAGCAGCTCCTCGGATCGTCAGGAAGCAGTCCAGATGGGTGCCCTGGCGGTGGACAACGCCGACCAGGTATATGTAACCTTCGAGGCCAGATTCTAAAGCTCCTTCTCCTGCACCCGCCGGGCAGTGGCTGCCGCCGCCCCCCGGCGGGTGTTTTTTTGTTTCCTTTCCTCTTCCAGCTCGACCGCCGCCACACAGCGGTTGCGACCCCCTTCCTTGGCCCGGTACAGGGCCCTGTCGGCCCGGGCAAACAGTTCCTGTTCCGAATCAAGCTCCCGGTTGAGGCCGGCTACTCCGATGCTGACGGTGATTGACAGATCCGGCCAGCGTTTGTCTCCATTGTCAACCGCCGGCACCATGATCGTGCCGGCGATGGTCTGACGCAGTTTTTCCGCCAGTTTAAGAGCCGCGAATTCCCGAGTATGAGGCAGCATAATCAGTATTTCCTCGCCGCCGTACCTGGCCATCAGGTCGGTTTTTCGGATATTTTCCCCGATTACCCGGATCAGGTTGATCAAGGCCTGATCACCGGCCAGGTGGCCGTGGGTGTCGTTAACCTCCTTGAAATTATAGATGTCCAGCAGCAGAATGGACAAGGGCAGGTCATCCCTCCGGGAGAGGAGAAACTCCCGGCGCAGCATATATTCAAGATAGCGGCGG
>PWOG01000147.1 GCA_003557565.1 Desulfobulbaceae bacterium | reverse complement strand
GGGGGCGAAATGGTAAGCGGTCACAGGGTGCCGCAGGTTGTGGTGATCGGGGCGGCGAAGCGTACATCAGTACGTGAGCCGGCCTGATCGCCGCAAGATGCGGTGCCCTGTGATCGCTTACCCTCTCCGGGCTTGGCCGGTGAGCGATCAGGGGGTGTCCAGGTCTGTGGTGCTCCGTGATGGCGTTACATTTATGTTGCCGGCTGAGAATGATAAGGAGAATAAGTACCACAGTTTAAAAAAAATCTTGCTTCGGAGAAAAAATATCTTCATCATGTACTTTATGTGAATTTTCGTGATCTTGCGGTTGCGGATCACGGGTTGGTCGGCGGTTGGACGCCGGAAATTCAGCGGTAAGGAGTAAAGGGTTATGTCTGAACGTGTCAATGGCCGGGTAAAGTGGTTCAATGCTCCCAAGGGTTTTGGCTTCATCGAGCGCGAAGATGAGTCGGATGTCTTTGTACACTACCGGGGGATTCGTGGTGAGGGCTACAAATCTTTGCAGGATGGACAGAGTGTGAGCTTTTCGGTGGTGGAAACCCCGAAGGGCTTACAGGCCGAGGATGTGGTGGTGGTTGACTGATCAAACAGGTTTTTTGGTGACAGAAAACCGCAAAAAAGCCCGGGGTGGGTCCCCCGGGCTTTTTTGCGGTTTGGGCTGCCGATAACTTTTACATTCTTATTTTGGCGTTGGTTTTTTCCGGGTGTTTTTCCAGGTGTTTGTAGCGGTTACGGGCGGTCTGGGCCAGCCGTCCCAGGACGTGGGGCAGATCTGACTTTTCCCATATTTCAGTAAATTCCGGATTGGTTTTGATTTTGTCGTTGAGGGTGAAAGCGTGACCATCCAATTCGCCTTGCTTTAAACTGACATCGCCATATTCGATTTTCAGGCTATCACCGAAAACCCTTTCCAGCAGGTGACCCACGGTTTTTGTAAAGATCTTTTTTACATCCTCCGTCGATTCCGCCCTGGCAATTTTGTTGCGATAATCCGGCAGAAGTTCATTTTCATCCTTGCTGAATGAAAGCTGTATGGTCATATTGACTATTCCTCCTCAAGTTCACTGGGTTCTATCTCGAAATCATCGTCATCTTCGAAATTACTATAATCGGCGGCCCATTCATCGGGCGGGTCGATGGGGTCGGCCCCCAGATCGTCCCAGTCTACCATCTCGATTTCCTCGAGACTGGTATCATCATACTGGATCTCCACCATGCCCTCCTCTTCGTCCACCGTGACCACGGTGAAAATTTCGCCGGAGGGAAGTTCGTACCAGTTTCCTTCAATGGGTTTTTCGGCGTCGGAAGACATGGGTTATATCCTTGGCTGGCTGTGGTTTATCAATATCAATTATGGATTGTTTTTGCCGGCGGTAACCTGGCCACCGCTCTGCCAGAGCAGCGGGGTCACGGCCTGTCTACCGTGGTTTGACAGTCATCACCGGGCAGTGCGCCTGCTTTAAGACCCGCTCGGCGACACTGCCGAAGAGAAATTTCGGCAGTCCTTTAAAGCCTTGGGTGGCGATAATGATCAGATTGCAATCGTTTTCCTCGGCATGGCGAATAATTTCCGTCGCTGCGTCGTTGCCGGTGACTACTTTGGCTTGATGCGGAATACCGGGGGGCAGGTTATCCTCCAGGAAACTTTCCATCTTTTTCTCGGCATAGGAGTTGAGGTCTTTGCCCAGGGTATCCAAGGGAATATGGGGCACGGCAAAACCCACGTAAGGATCCAGCGACTCCACCACGTGGAGGATTTCAAGCTCAGCCCCCAGTTCCTCGGCCACTTTGCTGGCCTTTTTGATCAGCATGATGGAGTTGTTGGAGAAGTCCAGCGGTACCAGGATTTTTTTGATTTCCGGTTCGGGGTTGGCCATGGTCTACCTCCTGCTTCATGGTTTTGACGGGAAGGTGCTTACAGCTTCAGCATACAACGAATGAACTGGGTAAAAAAAGCAGATAATGAAAGGTCTTGGGTAAAACATGCAAGTGCTCGGCAAAAATATTTGACCAGACTCGAGCCATGTCAACCCGGCCCCGGGGTTTAAAGCTCCAGGGTAAACTCCAGTGACTCAAAGGTTTTTTGTTCTGTTTTTTCTCCCTCTTCTTCAACCTCTTTGGTTGCCGGGCGCAACACCCGGACATTGACGGTTTCTCCCGGTTTTTTGTAGAGCATGGCAATACGCAAATCATTGGCGCTGGCGACTTCCCAGTCATCCAGGGCGATCACCAGGTCATCTTCCTGGATTCCGACTTCCTGGGCCTTACCGTGGGGGCTGAGGCCGACCACCAGGGCGCCGGGAGTTTTCTCTGCCCCGTCCCTGATCCGCACCCCCAGCAGGGCCTGGTCCGGCAGGCTTTGCTGGGGGACAAAAAAGAAATAATCGGCGGCTTTCGTGGGTGCCGAATGATCACGCATCGGCAGGATTACTTTCTGCTCCACCGGCAGGCGGCGGGCCAGGCGGGGAGGGATGGCGTTGCGCCGGTCACTGTGGCCGCGGCCGACCACCGCCAGCAGGCGATGCTCCGGGTTGTCCTCCAGGAACCCGGCTATCCGGCTGGCCATTTGTTCATCCCAGAGGCTCTGGGCCTGGAGAAAACCACTGAAGCGTTCCTGTTCGTTTTCCAGATCGTGGTCATGCATGGTGAAGGCCTCGCTGATCCGCTGGTGGAAGTCGGGCAGAGCAAGATCACGGTCGCCGGGGATCTGCTCGAGTTCTTCACTGCTCAGGGCGGAAATTCCACCTTCCCGAAAGACCTTGCTGGTGATTCCCCGTTCCAGATTGAGGGCGATAATAGGCAGTTGGTAGCGGCGGGCGAAGTCGATGATGTCCCGATAAAGCCGGTAGTCGAAGCTCCAGTTGGTAAAATAATCCGATTGTCTTAGAAATTCGGGCTCGTCGATCTCCCCGGCTACAAAAGCGTCCAGGGCCGGTTGGGCCGAGACCGGAAACATCTCCATGCCCACGGCCAGTTTGGGGTCTTGCCGGTACATGGCCCGCAGGACCCGCAACTGCAGTAAATGATCCTCATAGCGGTTATGCACCTCGCCCACGTAAACAACCCTGGTATCGGCCAGTTCGGCCATGATTTCATGAAAACCCTGGCTGGCACTGGCGGCCATGCCAACGGGCGGGCGGTCGAGTTGAACCCGCAGTCCCGGTGGCGCCGGATCCATTTTCTGCTGCCGGATCTCGCCGTTGTCTATCCGCAACTGACTGAAGTGCCCGGGTGAGTCCAGTCTGGCTCGGAGGAGTTCAAGGTCGGCCGCCGCCGGCTTGGAGCCAAGATCCAGCAAAACGGCCAGCTGCTCACGGTTAAGAGGGTTTTCCCGGACGTTAAGTTCAATACGGTCGGCGCCGTGATGATCGGCGGCGAAAAATCCCCGGGCGGGATGATCTTTTTCGGAGCCGATAAACAGCAGGGAAGCCGTGGCCAGTTCCCGGTCTTCGATTTTGGCCAGTGGCCGGGCGGCAATATTATGCTTATCCAGCAGGGCCAGCAGGGGCTTCCAGGGTTCCGGCGATTTATGGGGGACAATAGCCAGCCGTTGGTCGGCGGCCAGAAAGCCGGCCCAGGTGGGGGGGATTTCCGCCGGGCTCAAGTATCTGGGCAACTCCTGGTAGGGATCCAGGATGATTTCCGTGGGACGGTCGTTCAATTCAAGATTAACCGGGGTTTCAGCCTGGTTGCTGGCCAGGGTGGTGGTGAAGCTGCGGTGGGGGGTAATGATCAGCAGGGGAACTTCAAGGGAGATGGGGGGGGACTGTTTTTGCCGAAGGGTAAAGCTCAACTCCACCCCGCCTTTTTTCTCGCTCAGGACGGCATCTTCTACAGCCAGCCGGGCCAGTTCATAATCAGGACTGAATTCCCGCTGCAGCAGCTCCCGAAGTTTGACTTCGTCGGGATCCGTGGCCCGGGTGGTCGCTGGCCAGGCGATCAGGACGGGCAGCAGCAAAATCAGCAAACAGGCGGTCGGCAGCCATGGGGTCGGGTCAGTGGGAATGTTGCCAGTCAGCAAGGGCTTGGCGAGCGATTCGGGCACGGGTTTCACCTCGCAGTCGTTTGGGGATCTTTTTGCCGGGAAGGGGCGGAAAGAGCCCGAAATTGATGTTGCTGGGCTGAAACACTGCGGCTTCGGTCCGGGTCAGGTGGCTGACCAGGGCCCCCAGGGCGGTTTCCGGTGGCGGCACCGTCATTGGTCGGCCTTTGATCAAAGACACGGCGTTGATTCCTGCCAGCAGCCCGGAGGCGGCCGATTCCACATAACCTTCCACGCCGCTGATCTGTCCTGCCAGCAAGATATCGTTTCGCACCTTTAATTGCAAGGTGGGTTGCAACACTTTGGGCGCACAGACAAAGGTGTTGCGGTGAATGCTGCCCAGGCGGGCGAAGCGGGCCTGCTGCAGGCCTGGAATCAAGCGGAACACCTCTTTTTGGGCAGGATGGGTCAGTTTGGTCTGAAAACCCACCAGGTTGTAAAGTATGCCTTCCCGGTTTTCCTTGCGCAACTGGACCACCGCGTATGGTTCCTCTCCGGTGCGGGGGTCGATGAGCCCCACCGGTTTTAAGGGGCCGAAGCGCGGGGTGTCCTCGCCCCGGGCGGCCATGATTTCAATGGGGAGACAACCTTCAAAATATCTTGGTTCCTCGAAATCGTGCAACTGTACCTGGGGGGCGCTCAGCAGGCTCTGGATGAAGTGCCGGTACTGATCCCGGTCCATGGGGCAGTTTAGGTAGTCCCCCGGACCTTCCTGGTAGCGCGAAGCGGAAAAGACAATTTCCCGGTCCAGAGAGTCGGCGTAGACGATGGGGGCGATGGCGTCGTAAAAAGCCAGTTGGTCGGCGCCGATGAGTTCGGCCAGCGAGGCGGAAAGTCCGGCTCCGGCCAACGGGCCGGCGGCGATGATCACCGGAGCCGAACCCGGCGGCGGAATTTCTTGGACCTCCCGGCGGATAATGGTGATCAGTGGTTGTTTTTCCAGGACGTCGGTGATCCGGCGGGCAAAGAGCTCACGGTCCACCGCCAGGGCCCCGCCGGCCGGAACCCGGGTGGCGTCGGCCGCTGCCATGATCAGCGAATCCAGTTGCCGCATCTCTTCCTTGAGCAGGCCCACGGCATTGTGGGGGTCATTGGCCCGCAGGGAGTTGCTGCAGACCAGCTCGCCCAGGTCCGGGGACCGATGAGCCGGGCTGAAGGCCTCCGGCTTCATCTCGTAAAGTTCAACGGCACAACCACGACGGGCGGCCTGCCAGGCGGCTTCGGCGCCGGCCAGGCCGCCGCCGATAATGGTTACCGGGTTGTCCTTATAACCGTTAGTCAAGAGTAATCACCTGCTGATATTGCGACCCGTAAACTTGCAGCAGTGTAAGCGATCACAGGGCACCGCATCTTGCGGCGATCGGGCCGGCTCACGTACTGAGGTACGCTTCGCCGTCCCGCTCCCCACAACCTGCGGCACCCTGTGACCGCTTATCATCTGCCCCCCTGATCACTTACGCTGCAAGACCTGACCTGCGGCACGGCTGTTCGCTTACGGCCCGTTATTCTTCTAGGTTAGTCCCCCAGGTGAACGGTTACGCAGTAGTGCTGCAAGCCGGGCCGATCGCCCCAGAATGCGGTGCTGCTGCAAGTTTACATGCCCAGTTCCGACTTGATGGCATTGACCACAACATCGCTGGAAGTCCCGGCGATGTTTTTCAACAGTCCTTCTTTTTCGTAGAAACCGATCAAGGGGGCGGTTTTATCGTTATAGGTCTCCAGGCGGTGGC
>PWOG01000117.1 GCA_003557565.1 Desulfobulbaceae bacterium | reverse complement strand
GTGAGCGGTCACGGGGTGCCGCAATCTGCGGCACCCCGGAGGCGATACCTGCACCGGTAAAAGACCCCGGCGGAGTTTGCTTTTTTTGCCAGGAGTGTCATAATTGCCGCCATCGTCTGCCGGTAAGTGATCACGGAGGGCAAAGGGTAAGCAATCACAGGGTGCCACAGGTGCATCATAATTATCAGGATACGGTTGTTTTTTTGAGCTCAGTCAGGTAAAAGACCATGACTCCGCAAGCCCGGTTTACCCCGATAAAAAGAAGCTCCCGACCCATGGTCGGGGCTAACAACGGCAGATTGCCGATAAATCTATCCTTCTAAAGATTACCAGCATGAGCACTCACCAGGCCCGTTACGATTTCACCGCCATCGAGGAAAAATGGCGCCACCACTGGCTCGAGAACAAAACCTGGCGGGTGGCGCCCGACCCGGCCCGGAAGAAATATTATGTGCTGGAGATGTTCCCCTACCCCTCCGGGCGAATTCACATGGGGCATGTCCGCAACTACACCATTGGTGATGTGGTCGCCCGTTACCGGCGGATGCAGGGGGATAATGTGATCCACCCCATGGGCTGGGACGCCTTCGGCATGCCGGCGGAAAACGCCGCCATCAAGAACAGCACCCATCCGGCCCAATGGACCTACGAAAACATCGATTACATGCGGGGCCAGCTCCAGCGTCTGGGCCTGAGCTACGACTGGGACCGGGAGCTGGCCACCTGCGATCCCGACTATTACCGCTGGGAACAGCTTTTTTTCCTCAAGATGCTGGAAAAAGGCCTAGCCTACCGCAAAATGACCACCGTCAACTGGTGCCAGACCTGTCAGACGGTACTGGCCAACGAGCAGGTAATCGCCGGCTCCTGCTGGCGCTGCGACCAGGAGGTAACCCCCCGCCGGATGCACGGCTGGTTTCTCAAGATCACCGCTTACGCCGAAGAGTTGCTGGCCGGCTGCGATCAGCTGCCGGGGTGGCCGGAAAAGGTGCTGACCATGCAGCGCAACTGGATCGGCAAAAGCACCGGGGCGGAACTGGAGTTTCAGGTGGCGGAAAGGGAGGAGAAACTCACCGTTTTCACCACCCGGCCGGACACCGTTTTCGGCGCCACCTTCATGTCGGTGGCCCCGGAACATCCGCTAGTGGCTGAACTTAGCCGGGGCACGGAGAGGGAAACGAAAATCCGGGATTTCGTGAAGCGGACCCAGGCCGCCCGCCGTCACCTGCAAACCGGCGAGGAAGCCCCCAAGGAGGGGATCTTCACCGGGGGATATTGCATCAACCCCTTTACCGGAGCCAAACTGCCCATCTATGCCGCCAATTTCGTCCTGATGGAATACGGCACCGGGGCGGTGATGGCGGTCCCGGCCCACGACCAGCGGGACTTTGAATTCGCCTGCCAATACGGGTTGCCGGTGGTCCCGGTGGTCCAGCCTGAAGGGGAGAAACTGGCGGGCGACACCATGACCGCAGCCCATGAAGGCCCCGGGGTGCTGGCCGATTCCGGCGAATTCTCCGGCCTGGATTGGGAAGCGGCCAAAACCGCCATCACCGGCCGGGCCGAAGAACAGGGCTTTGGCAAAAGCCAGGTGACTTATCGTTTGCGGGACTGGGGAATTTCCCGCCAGCGCTACTGGGGCACACCGATCCCCATCATCCATTGCGACCAATGCGGGGTGCAGCCGGTGCCGGAAAACGAACTGCCGGTGGTGCTGCCCACCGATATCAGTTTTGACCAGTCGGGCAAGTCGCCACTGCACACCCTGGAAAGCTTTATCTCCACCGCCTGTCCCGCCTGCGGGGGGGATGCCCGGCGAGAGACCGACACCATGGACACCTTCATAGAGTCCTCCTGGTATTTTGCCCGTTACACCTGCCCGGACAGCAAGGACGAACCATTGCACCGGCCCGCCGCCGACTACTGGCTGCCGGTGGACCAGTATATCGGCGGAGTGGAACACGCCATTCTGCACCTGCTCTACTCCCGCTTTTTCACCAAGGTGTTGCGCGATCTGGGTTATCTTAACATCGACGAGCCCTTCTCCAACCTGCTTACCCAGGGAATGGTGATCAAGGACGGGGCCAAGATGAGCAAGTCCAAAGGCAACGTGGTGGACCCCAACGAACTGATCAATAAATACGGGGCCGACACCGTGCGCCTGTTCAGCCTCTTTGCCGCCCCGCCGGAGCGGGATCTGGAATGGAACCACCAGGGGGTGGAGGGCGCCTTTCGTTTCCTGGGCCGGATCCACCGCTTTGTCATGGAACACCGGGAGACGCTGCGCCGAACCGACGGGGAGTTGCCCGCCGAATTGAGCCAGGCCGACCGCACCCTGCACCGAAAGATTCATCAGACCATCCGCAAGGTGGGGCAGGATATCGACAACTCCTTCCAGTTTAACACCGCCATCAGTGCGGTGATGGAGCTGAGCAACACCCTCTTTGCCTTGAACGCCCCCGAGGCCGAGGCCAAACCGGACCCGGCGGTCAACTGCCTGGCGGTGCAGACCATTGTCACCCTCCTCTTCCCCATGGTGCCGCACTTGTGCGCCGAACTCTGGGAGGAGATGGGACACGCCAAACCGCTGGACAACCAGGATTGGCCCCGGTACGACCCGGAGGCGGCAAAGGAGGATGAAATCACCATGGTCGTCCAGGTCAAAGGCAAGGTCCGTGGCCGCCTCCAGGTGCCCCCCGGTCTGCCGGAAGAAAAACTCAAGGAACTGGCCCTGGCCGATGACAGGGTCAAAGGTTTTATCGGCCAGGCCCCGGTGCGCAAGATCATCGTGGTGCCGGACAAACTGGTCAACATCGTTATCTGACGGGGAAACGTCCGGCGGTGCTCCGTGAGGAGCTTACATCCCGTCCATACCAGTCAGCAGGGGATATCAACTTGTCGACCCTTACGCAAATAAGCCGGATTAACCGCCGGTTGGTCCTGTTGCTGCCGATTATTTTTTTGCTGGGCGCCTGCGGCTATCACAACCCCAACGTCGCCCCGGAGGTGCGTGATCTGCCGCCGACCCGGATCTACGCGCCCATGTGGCGCAACGCCACCAGTGAGATAGGCCTGGAAGTCCGGGCCCATAACGCCGTCAGTGACTGGCTGTCCCAGTCGGGCCGGATTATCCTGGTGGCCGATGAAGAGCAAGCCGATTATATTTTAAGCGGCCGGATCAACTCGGTGCGTTATCCGGGTTTTTCCTACGATCCCACCAGCACCGCCCGTTCACTCACCGCAGTGATGAATGCCGGCGCCACCCTCACCGACAGGGTAACCGGCCGGACAGTCTGGCAGGATCCCGACCTGCGCCTGGAAGAGACCTACAATCTCAGCGAAAGCATCAGCCAGACCGACGCCAACAAGCACCAGGCCCTGCTCCAGTTGGTGGACAACATGGCCGAACAGGTGTATCTGCGTGTTCTGCGCAGCCTGAGCCGGGAAACCCCGGGCGGCGTTGAAGATTGACCCAGACAGCACCGGCCGTGCCCGCGGATGCAGTCGCCACCAGGATTTGCCCCGACACCGACGGGGCTTTAAGCACCGGAGTTTTTTTGAACCACATTGAAACAGCTGAGTAATTCATCAAATATCACCATATCAAATAAGCAGGAGGAGAAAATGCCCCTCACCCGCCGCCAGATTGCCAATGCCGTCCGCGCCTTAAGCATGGACGCGATCCAGAAAGCCAATTCCGGTCATCCCGGTGCCCCCCTGGGCATGGCCGATATTGCCGAGGTACTGTGGAACGATTTTTTAAAGCATAACCCCGCCAACCCGTCCTGGCCCGACCGCGACCGTTTTGTTTTTTCCAACGGCCACGGCTCCATGCTGCTCTACGCGGTACTTCACTTGACTGGCTATGACCTGGGAATAGAGGACATCAAAAACTTCCGCCAGCTTCATTCCAAAACCCCGGGTCATCCCGAATACGGCTACACCCCGGGGGTGGAAACCACTTCTGGTCCCTTGGGCCAGGGTATCGCCAACGCCGTGGGGATGGCCATCGCCGAACGAACCCTGGCGGCCCGGTTCAACCGTCCCGGCCACGACATAGTCGATCACCACACCTACGTTTTCCTGGGTGATGGCTGCATGATGGAAGGCATCTCCCACGAGGCCTGTTCTTTGGCCGGCACCCTGGGGCTCAACAAGTTGATCGCCATCTACGACGACAACGGCATTTCCATCGACGGCGAAGTGGAAGGCTGGTTTACCGAGGATATCCCCGGCCGGTTTGCCGCCTATGGCTGGAAAGTGATCGCCGGAGTAGACGGTCACGACCCCGATGCAATCAAGGCGGCCATTGCCGAGGCCCGCAAGGAAAAGGAAAAACCCACCCTGATCTGCTGTAAGACCATCATCGGCTGCTGCTCGCCCACCAAGCAGGGCAAGGAGATTTGCCACGGGGCCCCCCTGGGCGAGGAAGAGATCGCCCTGACCCGGGCGGAGATGGACTGGCCCCATGCTCCCTTCGAGATCCCCGACGACATCGCCGCCGCCTGGAACGCCCGAGAGCGGGGGGCGAAGGCGGAAGCCGCCTGGCAGGAAAAAATGGCGGCCTATGAGCAGGCCCATCCCGAGGCGGCGGCGGAGTTCAAACGCCGGCTGGCCGGAGAGCTGCCCGCCGATTGGGCGGAAAAGGCCGACGCTTTCATCGCCGAAAGCGAGGCCAAGGGGGAAAAGGTGGCCAGCCGCAAGGCCTCGAAACTGACCCTGGAAGGCTACGGCCCGCTGCTGCCGGAACTGATCGGCGGCTCCGCCGACCTGGCCGGCTCCAACCTCACCATCTGGAGCGGCAGCAAGGACATCAAGCAGGACCATGCCGGCAATTACATCTACTTCGGGGTCCGGGAGTTCGCCATGGTCGCCATCGGCAACGGCCTGGCCCTGCATGGCGGCTTTATCCCCTACACCGCCACCTTCCTGGTCTTTGCCGACTACGCCCGCAACGCCATTCGCATGGCCTCCCTGATGAAACAGCGGGCGGTCTTTGTGCTGACCCACGATTCCATCGGCCTGGGCGAGGACGGCCCCACCCACCAGCCGGTGGAACACGCCGCTTCCCTGCGGCTGATCCCCAACCTCCATGTCTGGCGCCCCTGTGACGCGGTGGAAACGGCGGTGGCCTGGCGCAGGGCAGTGGAAAGAAACGACGGGCCCAGCGCCCTGCTGCTGTCCCGCCAGGGTCTGCCTCACCAGCAGCGCACCCCCGAGCAGAGCGCCGCCATTGCCAGGGGCGGTTACGTACTGCGCGACTGCGACACCACCCCGGAGCTGATCATCCTGGCCACCGGCTCGGAAGTTGAGCTGGCGGTAGCCGCCGCCGAGCAGTTGAACCGGCAGGGCCGCCCCACCCGGGTGGTTTCCCTGCCCTGCGTGGAGGTTTTCGAGGCCCAGGATGAAGCCTATCGCCAACAGGTACTGCCCGACGCGGTGGAAAAACGGATCGCCATTGAGGCCGGCAGCACCGCCGGCTGGTACAAGTATGTGGGCCGCAAGGGACAGGTGATCGGCCTGGATCGGTTTGGTGAATCGGCGCCGGCCGGGGAGTTGTTTGAATTGTTCGGCTTCACCGTGGATAAGGTAATTGCCGCCGCCGCTAAATAAGATAACCTCGCAAAAACCCGCCAAACGAGTTGGCCGGTAACGCAAAAACAATTATTTACAAAGCGTGCCCAGTCGGCGGCGCGGCTTTTTGCGACGCCGACAAATAAGGAGGGGTCGGTGGTGGAACACTCTCCTGTCTACGCTCATTCTCGGCGGGCATCCT
>PWOG01000074.1 GCA_003557565.1 Desulfobulbaceae bacterium | reverse complement strand
GCCCTGGAGGAGGGCTCGGTGGATGAGCTGGCCGAGGCCGTTTCAGCCCACGTGGCCCAGGCCATGCGGGAACGCTTCGATCGCGCCCTTAAATTGCGCCAGCGGGCGGATGAAAGCGTGGATGCCGGCCGGGAATATGTGGATGCCTATGTTGAGTATGTCCATTTTGTCGAGGTTATTGTCGGCGCGGTCCATGGTGATCATGCCCATTAAACCTCCCCGCAGGCTTATTACGGAAAAAGGCGGGTGCCCGGGCGGGCCCCGCCTTTTTGTTGTCTTTAAACGCCGGCGGTGGCTGTCTTGAGACGGTGACCCAGGGCAAAACCGGCGGCACAGCCGGCCGCAGCCCCGATCACCCAAAAAAGCGACGCTGCGATAAAGGCCTCGGTGCCCAGCAGCATAAGGATCAGATAGGCGCCCAGGCTGTAACCGGCAAAACAGGCGTACCGGCCGGGGCCCAGTGCCCTCAGGTCCCGGCGGTCGGCGGCCAGGCCGCTGAGCAGGGCGCCGAAGAGGACGAAGATCAACCCACAGGAGAGATAATAGAGCGCCGCTGGATGGGAGGCGTGCAGGGTGTGCAAAAGGCTGTGGTGTGTTGCGGCACCAAGCCCGAACTGGGGACAGACGGTCAGGGTGAGCAGGCCGGCGGGCACCTGTATGGCCAGCAGTTTTGCCAGGCTCTTGCCCCATGTGGGTACCAGCCCGTCACGGGCGCGCCTGATAATGGCCTCGTCGGTCGCCGGCCGCGGAGGAAGGGGGGCGGCATCGACAAAACCGGCAAAATCACCGTCGTGCTCGCAGGGATGGGGGAATTGTGCCATTATCGTTTTCCCTTGTGGTTGATGATAAGGCGCAGGCGACGAACGGCGCGGCTGACCAGCTGGCGCGCATTGCCGGTGGTGGTTTGCAGCCGGGCGGCGATTTCCGCAAAAGAAGAATCCCGATTAAAACGCAATTCCAGAGCCTTGCGCTGGGTGCGATTGAGAGAGGCAAGCTCGGCGAAGGCATCGCCAATGGCAAGGCCGGTGGCGGGCTGCTCCGGCCTTGTGTTCTCGGTTTCCTGCAGGATCAGCAGATAACGGCGACGAGTCCGGTGTTTGCGGAGGTGATCAGTCAGGGCATTTTTGGTGATGGTGAAAACCCAGGGCAGAAAAGGCGTTTTTTCATGGTAGTTACCCCTGGCCGCATGCAGTTTGGCAAAGACTCCCTGAAACACCTCTTCGGCTTCGTCACGGTCCTTCAGCCGGCTGAACAGATAGCCCATTATCCGGTCCTTGTGCCGGTTGTAGAGGACGACGAAAGCCTCCGGATCACCGTCGGCGTACGCCGCCATCAGCTGTTCATCGCTTGGGTGCATGGGATTGTCCCCGGCAGGGTTGACCATTTTAATTGTGATGCCGTTATGTTATGTATGGTTAATACGGTCGGTGGAGTGGTTGGCTAAGGTGCTCAGCGACCAGTAAATAATAACGGGCTGCGGGAACATGTCAAGCCCGGCAATGTAAGCGATCACGGGGCAATCATGGAGTAAGCGATCACGGGGCACCGCAGGTTGCGGCAAGCGAGACGGCGATGCGTACCTCAGTACGTGAGCCGGCTCGATGGCGGCAAGATGCGGTGCCCCGTGATCGCTTACCCGGGAATTGTTGCGCCTGCCGGGACATTGCTTTTGCCCGGCGGCTTGCTGGTGTGATAGACTGCTTATGCACGACAGTGCGGTTTACATCTTCTGCTACCGGCCATTTCCGGCCGGGCCGGGAATGATTTCCCGGTTCCCCTTTGCCATTACAACAACAAGGGTTCTGCCATGCGTGTAACCTCTAAGGCGTTGATTGTGGTCATCATCCTCGCGGCAGTCGGTGTTACCCTGCTGTGGCATGAGTTTGTCGGCAAACGGGAGCGGAACCTTTCCGGGGCCGTTACCCTGCCCCTGGAAGAAGGGGCCATGGATCAGGCCTTTTCCGTGCTGGCCATCGGCCTGGAAATTCCCTGGAGCCTTGATTTTCTCCCCGATGGCGGGATTCTGCTGACCGAAAGGCCGGGCCGGGTAAGGTTGGTGGATCCCCGGCAGGGACTGATGACCGAAGCGGTCCTGGAAGTGGCAGAGGTCAGGCACATCGGGGAGGGCGGACTCCTGGGGCTGGCTCTCCACCCAAATTTTGCCGAGACTCGGCTGGTCTATCTTTATTATACCTATGATAACGGTTCCGGTGTGGCCAACAAAGTGGTAGCATACACCCTGGAAAACCTGAGCATGACCAAATCGCAGACCATCATCGAGGGGATTCCCGGAGCCCGCACCCATAATGGCGGCCGCATCAGATTCGGCCCCGACGGCCTGCTATATATCACCACCGGTGATGCGGCAGTGCCCGAACTTGCCCAGGACCGGGACTCCCTGGCCGGCAAGATTCTGCGGTTGCACGATGATGGCGCCATCCCCGCCGACAATCCCTTTGCCGACTCCCCGGTATATTCCTACGGCCACCGGAACCCGCAGGGCCTGGCCTGGGACGGGGCCGGTAACCTCTGGTCCACCGAGCACGGGCCGGTGGCGCGCGATGAGATCAACCTGGTCCAAGCGGGTAACAACTATGGCTGGCCAATAATCAGGGGTGATGAGCAAGAGCCCGGCCTGGAATCGCCGGTGCTGCACAGCGGCCGGGATACCTGGGCGCCTTCGGGGGCGGACGTGCTTGACGGTTCCATGTATTTTGCCGGCTTGCGGGGAAGAACCCTTTATCAGTTCAATCTCGACCGCCGGGACCCGGTCCTGACCCCCCACCTGGAAGGTGACTTCGGCCGGTTGCGGGATGTGGTGGCAGGGCCGGGAGATTTTCTCTATGTTCTTACCAGCAACCGGGATGGCCGGGGGGTGGCCACCGATGAGGATGACCTCCTGCTGGTGGTAAATCCTGAACAATTGTAAGGCCCGTTACGGCGGAGTTTCATCCCGGTAGGTTGGTAATTGGCCGGCGGCCGCTGGTAATTAACTGAAAATGGAGCAATCAGATAACTGTTATGCCGATTTATCAGCTTGATTCCGATCTCGTGATGTTTCCGCCTCCGCAAATGGCCCGGTACGACGGACTGCTGGCGGTGGGTGGAGATCTTTCCCCCGAGCGTCTGCTGCTGGCCTACCGGATGGGAATTTTCCCCTGGTACGCGCCGGAGGAGCCCATTCTTTGGTGGGCGCCGGATCCTCGGCTGGTGCTGTTTCCCGAGGAGTTTTACTGCAGTCGGCGACTTGCCAGAATTTTACGGCAGGGCCGGTTTCGTTTCAGTATCAATCGTGATTTCGCCGGGGTGATCCGGGCCTGCGCTGAAATTCACCGGCCGGGGCAGGAAGGCAGCTGGCTGGGGGAAGAGATGATCGAAGCTTACTGCCGCCTCCATGAGCAGGGTTATGCCCATTCGGTGGAATGCTGGCGCAATGGGGTGCTGGTGGGGGGTATCTACGGTGTAGCCCTGGGCAAGGTGTTTTTCGGTGAATCCATGTTCAGCCGGGAGGCCAATGCCTCCAAGGCGGCCCTGGCCCATCTGGTTGCCGCCCTGAAGCATTCCGGCGGCAGTATGATCGACTGTCAGGTCCGCAGCGATCATCTGCTGCGCTTGGGAGCCCGGGTGATTCCGGCCCGGATTTTTTACCAGCGTCTTGCCCTGGATATTTCCGACCATGACTCGTGGTTCAGCAGACCCCGGGCGGAATTTTTACAGTGACCGCCTTTGTTGGGCCGCCGTTTTTTATGTCCGCAAGTGTTGTACAGGCTGAGGAGAACCAGAGGAGCCATGATCACGCATGAGTAATTATATTGTTCTGGTAAAACAAGTGCCCGATGTGGCGCGAATCACCGACAACGCCTTTGATCCGGTGAGCGGCAACCTGATCCGGTCCCGGCTGGCCAGTGTGATCAATGAGCTCGACGCCCAGGCTCTGTCTTTTGCCTGGCGGATGAGGGAAATTTCCGCCGATCACGAAGCCCGGATTATCTGCCTTTCCATGGGACCGCCCACGGCCGCAGAGGTGCTCCGTTACGCTCTGAGCCGGGGTGCCGATACGGGAGTGCTGCTCACCGACCGGGTTCTGGGCGGGGCCGATACCCCGGCCACCGCCAACCCCCTGGCCCATGCCATCAAAAAAATCAAAGCCGAAATGCTGGGCGGCGATGATGATTTTTTCGTGGTCGCCGGCATGCAGTCGGTGGATGGTGACACCGCCCAGGTTCCGCCCCAGATCGCCGAGGAACTGGGGATTGCTTGCATACCCTACGCCACCGAGGTGGATTATGTCGATGGTCGCTTCCGGTTTTACCATATCATTTCCGGGGGCAGCCAGGTGGCCGAGGCCCGGCACCGGCCGGCGGTGATTACCGTCGCCCAGTACGAGTATCCCCTTTACGCTTCCTTTGCCGCCGCCCGGCGGGCCAGGCGCAGCGATCTGGTCCAGTGGGGCGCCGACGATGTCCAGCCCACCGCCATGGGTGGGGCGGATTCCAAAACCCGGGTGATCCGGGTTTTCCCGCCCCCTAAAACCAATCGCCTGGGGCAGCAGTTGCACTCGGTGGCCGAGCTGGCCGAGGTGCTTCGCCGGTCCTTGAGCGAAGAGCAGACCGGGGCGGCAGAGCAAACCAGTGATAGCCCTGTCTATCGCCTGCCCCAGCGGCGCACCTCCTGGTTTGACCGCCCCTTTGAAAGTACCGACAAAGAGTGTGAGGACTTTGCCCGGCTGGTCGAAATCCTGGCTGATCTTGGAGTCGACGGGCCGGAGCAGTTAACCGGCGAGGTGCGGGAAAAGGTGCTGGCCTCGGAAAAGCTGCAACTCTCCGCGAAAGTGGCAACCGCCATGCTGGACGGCCTGGTCCGGCGGGAAACGGCCTACCACGGTGAGGTCTGGGTCATGGCTGAGCACGAAGAAGGGCAGATCAATGCCGCCACCCTGGAATTGACCGGTAAAGCCCGGGAGCTGGCGGATTCCTTGGAGGTGCCGGTGGGAGTGGTGCTGGCCGGCCACCGGGTGGGTGAGCTGGCACCGGAGTTGATCGCCGCCGGGGCCGACAAGGTTTACCTGCTGGATGATCCCCTGCTGGAGGATTTCGATCCCACCAGCTACCGACTGGCGGTGGCCGATCTTTTCAAGGCCTATCAGCCCCAGATTATGCTCTATGGCGCCACTCCCCAGGGCAGGGTGCTGGCCCCCATGGTTGCCTACCGGGTGGGTTGCGGCCTGACTGCCGACTGCACCGAGCTGACCATCGCTGACATCTCCCGCAAAGGGCAGCTGGCGGTGCTGCTGCAGACCCGGCCCGCTCTGGGCGGCAATGTCATGGCCACCATCTGCAGCCGTCAATCCGTATGCCAGATGGCCACCGCCCGGCCGGGCGTGATGCAGCGCCGGCCCGCCGATCCATCCCGCCGGGGGGAGATAATCGAGCATCGGGTGGAGTTGAGCGAGGGTGACCTCAGCCTGGCCATTGTCGAACGGTTAAGCGGTTGCGATCGGAAGGTGGATTTTGCCTGCGATGTCATTGTCGGCGGCGGCAAGGGGCTGGCCAGCCGGGAAAATTACGCCCGTCTGCTGGATGAACTGGTGACCACGGTGGGCGAAAAACACCGGGTCAAGGCCGGCAAAGGAGCTTCCCGGGCGGCTGTGGAGCAGGGGTATGTCGAACGAGCCTTCCAGGTTGGCCAGACCGGGACTGCGGTGGGCCCCCGGGTTTACCTGGCGGTGGGTATTTCCGGCGCCATTCAGCACATGATCGGGGTGGCGGCCAGCCGGACCATT
>PWOG01000148.1 GCA_003557565.1 Desulfobulbaceae bacterium | reverse complement strand
CGTGGTGGGTGTACACCGGGCCGGTGTTGGGGACCTCGGTTGATTCACCATGGGCGGTAAATTCGAAGTTACCAACCTGGTAGCTGAATTTTGCCCCTTCGGGTTTGAAAAACAGCTGTATCCAGCGAATATGATGCTCGGTGGTGTTGGGGTGGGCGACCTCTTTGCCCAGGGATACTTTTACCTCGCACAGTTCGTCCGCCGCCACCTGGTCCGGGCATTCGATCACCGGCACATGTTTTTCGGTCTTCCAGTCGGCGGTTTGGTACATATCTGCTGCTTTCATTGGTCTACTCCTTGGTTCTGTGGTTTTGGTACCTAAGTTTCAGGCTTAGTCTGAGCCGGCATTCACTGCCGGCCATATCTTCAGGCATACTGTTGCATAATGTTTTTCAGCCCTTCCCGGGAAACCTCCTGCCGGGCCAGGGGGCCTTTTTCAAGGGTCGCAAACTGTTCTTCAAACAACGGCTTTTGGGTTTGATATATGACGCCCAGGGGAATCCGCTCCCCGAATTCAAGGGCGACCCGCAAAGCCTGGTCCCGGTCGGTGGGATCATGTTCCGCGGACAGTTCGTAGCAGTGCTGCTGATACCACTGGTAGGTGTTGATCCGATTAAATGATACACAGGGTTGCAGGATGTCCACCAGGGCCGTGCCCCGGTGTTTGATGGCCTCGGCGATGAGCCCGGTAAGATGTTCCAGTTTGCCGGCATAGCCCCGGGCCACGAAAGAGGCGCCCATGGTCACCGCCACCGCCACCGGGTTGAAAGGAGGGGCAAAGGCCCCGTGGGGTTGGGTTTTGGTCACCATCCCCTGCTGGGAGGTGGGGCTGGTCTGCCCCTTGGTCAGCCCGTAAACCCGGTTGTCATGGGCCAGGATGGTGAGGTCGAGGTTGCGGCGCAGGGCGGCGAGGAAATGGTTGCCCCCTTCGCCGTACATGCAGCCATCCCCGCTTTCGGCAATAACGGTGAGCTCCGGGTTGGCGAGCCGGGCGCCGATGGCCGCGGGTAAACTGCGGCCATGGAGGCCGTTGAATACATTGGCCCGGAGATAATGGGGGGTTTTGGCCGCCTGGCCGATCCCGGAGACCAGCAGGACCTGGTGGGGGGCCAGGTCGCAGTTGACCAGGGCCTTCTTCAGGGCGTTCAGGATGCCGAAATTGCCGCAACCGGGGCACCAGGCGGTCTCGAATGTGCCATAATCTTCAATGGTGGGCATGATCTCTCCTTCAGGCGACGGCCTGGTTTTTCAGCTGCTCCAGGATGTAGTTGGCGGTAAATGGCAGGCCGTCATAACGATTGATCCGGTGGTCAGCGACAAAGCCGGTCTCACGGCGGATGAGCCGGGCAAACTGGCCGGTGGCGTTGCCCTCTATGCAGACGGTCTCGTCGGCGGCCTGGAGAATGTCCATAAACTGGTCCGGCAGCAAAGGCCACACCTGGGAAAAGTGGAGGGTGGCGACCCGCCGGCCTTGGTCGCGCAGTGATGCGGCGGCTTCCTGCACCGGCCCCAGGCTGGAGCCCCAGCAGACCAGGAGCAGTTCCGCCTCCTTATCCCCTTCCAGGGTGGGAGCGGTGGCTTCCTGTTGGAGCAGTTCAAGTTTGCCCAAACGTTTTTCCACCATGGCCCGGCGCAGGTCGTAGTCCTCGCTGAGGTGTCCCTCTTCGTCGTGCTCGTCGCTGTCGGCCACCACCAGGTGTTCTGAAAAACCCGGCAACAGGCGGGGGGAAAGACCGTCGGCGGTGAGACGATAGCGCCGGTAGGGAGTATCCACGCTGTTGGTATCGGCTCCGGGGCTGACCGGAGTAATGGTGCTCAAATCAAAGGGGGCCACCGCTCGGGAGCAATCGGCCAGGAACTGGTCGGTGAGCAGAAAAACCGGCGACTGAGATCGTTCGGCCAGGTCCAGGGCCCGGACCGTCAGCTCAAAGCACTCTTCAATACTGCCCGGAGTGAAAATTGCCCGGGAAAATTCACCGTGGCCGGCGTGGAGTACTAATTCCAGGTCCGCCTGCTCGGTGCGGGTGGGCATGCCGGTGGCCGGTCCAGGCCGTTGCCCCACCACGATCAGCACCGGGGTCTCGGTCATGGCCGCCAGGCTGACCCCTTCGACCATCAGGGCAAAACCGCCGCCGGAGGTGGCCACCATGGCCGGCGCCCCGGCGAAGGAGGCGCCCAGGGCCATGTTGATCGCCGCGATTTCATCCTCGGCCTGCTCGATAACGCAGCCCATGGTGTCGGCGTGGGTAATCAGTTCCTGTACCACGGAAGTAGCCGGGGTCATGGGATAAAAGGCGCAGAATTTAAGGCCGCCGGCCAAAGCCCCCAGGGCGATGGCCTCGTTGCCGGTGAGCAGCAGGTTGCCGTTGGCGGCGGGTTGGTCGGCCAGGGTAAAATCGTGTTCGGGAAGGTGGGCCTTGGCCCACTCCCGGCTTTTTTCCATGATTGCCCGGTTTTCCTCCAGGGACTCGGGATGTTTGCGGCCAAACAGCGCCTCCACGGCCTGGTGCAATGACCCCTCCGGCATTCCCAGAATCCGGCCGAGCAAGGCCAGAGCGGCGGTATTCCAGAGTTTTTCCGGTCCCAGATCGGCAAAGGGCACCGGAATGGCTCCCGGCATTTCAGGGGTCAGGGTGGCATCGGCAATGAGCAGGGCCCGGTCGGTCAGTTGCCCCCGATGCAGCTCCACGGTTTCGGCGTTGAGCGCCACCAGGATATCGATGCTGTCCCGGGCGGCGGCAAAGGAGTCGCCCACCCGAAGGGCGAAGGTGTTATGGCCGCCGCGAATCCGGGAATGATAGCTCTGGCTGGTGAAAACCTCCCGGCCGGAGCGGACCAGGGCCCGGCTCAGCAACTGACCGATGGTTACCAGGCCCTGGCCGGCTTCACCGCCAATCAAAATCTGGATATCCTGTGGCATGGTTTATCCCCGTCCTATTTTTTGACCGATTTGTACTGGGCGTACAGATCGTGGATACGCCGGCGCAGGCAGCTGATCTGCTTGGAATCCTCCTTGGGAAGCCACCGGGGCTCACTGATGGAAAAGACCATTTTGGCCAGTTCGTCCAGGGTTTCCTCGGCGGTGGCGCACCATTCGTCGGTGCAGATCTGGCTCATCTCACCCGCTTCCTCGATGTCCTTGGCCACCAACTCAATTGATTTTTCTAGATTTTCCATAAATTCACGATGGGCGCGGATCATGGATTCCTGCATTTCGACTTGACGTTGCATGGTTCATCTCCCTTGCTGAGGTTGTTGGTCCCGTTCAGGTCAAAGCTCCAGCAGGCGCCGGTTGATCTCGATGCCCACCATGGCCCCCTGACCGGCGGCGATAATGGCTTGGGCGTTGCCGGCCCTGAGAGCACCCAGGGCAAAAAGGTTTTTAGTCGAGGTTTCGCAGTTATGATCGGTGGCCAGCTTCTTGCCGTCGGCCTCCCGCTGCAGGGACAGTTCGGCCAGGAAAGAATCATTGAGAATGTAGCCATAACTCAACATGACCATCTGGCAGGAAAGCTGTTGTCCATCGGTCAGCTTCACCCCGGTCAACTCGGTCTCGCCCAGAAATTCCTCCGCTTCTCCTTCGATGAACCGGATCTTATCCTCGGCCAGCAGCTCGGCGTGGTCGTCGGGCAGACGCCCGGCGGGCATGACCAGCGTGATATTCGGGGTAAACATCTGTTTCATGGCCAGGGCCAGTCGGACGGTTTTCAGCGAGCGCCCCAGGATAATGAGTTTCTTGCCCGTGGTGTGGTAACCGTCGCAATCAACGCAGGTGAAGATCGAGCGGCCAAAAAATCTGTTCATCCCCATAATCCCGGGAAAATTTTCGGCACCCCCGGTGGAGAGGATAAGGTAGGGGGCCTGGTAACTGGCCCCCTTGCCGGTGCTGACCACGAAAAAATCATGATCTTTTCGTACCGAACCCACCTGATCGCGGCGGAAATTCACCCCGAAGGACTGGATCTGTTTAATGCCGGTGTCCACCAGGGTCTTGCCGGAACCGCCGATCTGCCCGAGATAATTTTCCAGGTGCAGGGCGTGGCGGGTTCGGCCGCCGCCCTGATCGATCAGGATGACCCGGCGGTTGTAGCGGGCCAGGTGGATGGCGGCCTGCAGGCCGCCGGGTCCGGCCCCGATGATGATGCAATCGTAACCCTGTTCTGGCATAATTTCCTGTCTGTTCGCTTTTTATGACGGGGTGGTAAGTTAAGAATGCCTGTACACGGTTATAACTGTTCGATATTTTTTTTGAGCTGGGCGATCTGCAGCCCCAGTGACACACACTGTTTGCTTTCCATGCACTGCTGGGCTTCGGGTTCTTCCAGGAAGGTTTTAAGCTCATGATCATCCTTTTTGAGGTCAACCACCCAAGCCTGGTTGGTGTCGTCGTAATCGACCGCGACATCGATACCGCAGGCCCCGATTTCCGGGAAGACTTCCTGGATTTTGCTGCACAGTTCTTCCTTGGTTGCCATAAATGTTCCTCCGGTTGCTGAATTGATGATGGAAAGGACAGTATTGCTTACCCTTATAGAGTGTAGGGATCCCGTTCGCCGGTGTCAAATTTAGAAGACAATGACGGCCCGGTTGCCGATGCTGACTGTTGGCAAGCATGAAAACGGTTTGGTAAGCGATCACGGGGGACCACCGGTGCTGCCGTTAATAAATTGTAGGGAAACCGGAGAGGGGTGTCAACAGGATAAGTTCAAACAATGAGGAGTGTTATTACTGCCAGGAAGGATTCAGTTGACCCACCACGTGGTGGGATTGGGTACCGCTTCACGCCGGTCGAGATATTTCAGACCCTGGGCGCAGCGGACAATGAGCCAGATCACCCAGACAACGACCAGCAGCCATGGCACCACCACCGTTGCCAGAATGGATCCGATCAGGAGATAAAGAAGGCCGATCCAGAAGGTTCTGATCTGAAACTGATAATGGCTGTACAGCCAGGCCGGGGTGCCCCCTCGGCTGATGTAGGCGATGATCACCCCGATCACCGCCGTAAAACCAATGAAAATACCGGCCAGATAGAGGATGTAGACGACTTTGCCGGCGGTGGTGCCGGGTTGTTCCGTTTCGGGGTAGGTGGTTTGGTGCATCTTGCCGTCGGTTTCTCTTTTGAGGTGTTAAGGTAGAGTTTTGCCGAACTCAGTGAGATTTCTCGCTTCAATATGCGATAAAAGTTCAGCGGGGCCGCCGCTGCAGCATTACTGGTTTACAAGTTGCAGGGCCTGCATTTCGGCCATTATGAACTGCTGGGTTAAAACGGCCAGGAGCTTGTAGAATTCGGCGGTGGATTCGGTGATTATCTTTTCGGTGAAAGGTTCGATCCACAGGGCCGGGTGCTGGCCGAGAAAGTTTCTTTGCCGGTCAATATATTCCTGGTCCTGCGACTGCAGGTAACAGTGCCCCAGGAAAAACATGAACTCCAGCTCGGTGGCGATGAAATCCGGCGGCTGGTTAATGTCGCTGTTGGCCTTGAGACCCACCGCCTGGTAATGTTCCAAGGCATTCATGGTGGTATCACCCATGATCTTGCGTCCTTCTTCAAGATAAACCGACCCGTATGGGGCGGCCACCAGGGTGTTGGGACCGACAAACAGCCGGGCATGCTCCACCTGCAGGGCGGTAAGGTCGCCCTGCTGCTCCCGGAACTCGGTCAGCAGGTCGGTGGCGTAAGGGGCCAGGGAGGGATAGGTTGCCTCCATGGTTTCGGGAAGTTTCTCAAGGTGCTCGGCCAACTCCGCAGTGGGTGAGTAATACATGGCCGAGAGGGCCTGGTAGATATAAGCCCGG
>PWOG01000080.1 GCA_003557565.1 Desulfobulbaceae bacterium | reverse complement strand
GATCAGCCAAGCTTACGTACGCGGGGTACGCGGCGCTTGGCTGATCGCCCGAATCTGGGGCACGGCTGTTCGTTTACAGCCCGTCAAATCAACACTTCGTTGGCCCCGGTGAACGCTTACCAATCGTAAATATTCAGGTAAGCGACCACAGGGCACCGCAACTGGGGCCAACTTGTAATCGGTTTACCAGCAAATTCGCTGATTACTGACCAGGGCGCTGCTCGCCGGGGGGTGGGGAGACCAGAAAGGAATCCAGGCGCTCCAGGAGCTGTTCACGGCCGTCGCCGGTTTTGGCGGAGAACAGGAGGCGGTCGGCGGGGTCGATACCCAGGGCGGTATCCAGCAGGCGGGCCTGGCGCTGCTGATCGTTGCGGGAGAGCTTGTCCTTCTTGGTGTAGACCGGCAGCCAGGCAATCCCTTGCTCCCGCAGCCAGCCGGCCAGCATTCGGTCCAGTTCCTTGAGGGAGTGGCGCAGGTCGATGATCAGCACCACACAACGCAGGTTGGGTCGGGTTTCCAGATAGGCGGTAATCAGCTCCTGCCACTTGGCCTGGAGTTTTTTGTCCACCCTTGCAAAGCCATAGCCGGGAAGATCCACCAGGTGCAGCGCATCATCCAGCAGATAGAAATTCAGGCTCTGGGTCTTGCCGGGCCGGGCGCTGACCTTGACCAGGTTTTTGCGCCGCAGCAGACAGTTGAGCAGGCTTGATTTGCCCACATTGGAACGTCCCGCAAAAGCGATTTCCGGCAAGTCCTCTTCCGGCAACTGGGCCAGACTGAAAACGCTTTTAACGAAACTTATCTTTTCTACCTGCATTTCCATACTCCCCGCGACCCGGCTGTTGGCTTACAGCCCGTAAAAGCCGCAGGCCCGAACCCCACGGATCCAAAACCCCACGTCCCACGGCAACACACCGACGGCGACAATTTACTTATCAATTATGGACCGGCCCCGGCCGGCTCCCGGCAACCTGCTAAATAACCTTGTTCAGTGAATACTCGATGATCCCCTCGGCGCCGCTTTTGAGCAGGCGGGGAATGAGATCGCGAACTTCGTGCTCGGAGATCACCGTCTCCACCGAAAACCATTCCTGATGATAGAGGGGAGATACGGTGGGGGCGTTGAGACTGGGCAGGATATCTATCACCGCATCCAGCTTTGCCGTGGGCACGTTAATCTTCAGGCCCACGATCTTGTCGGCCTTCAGCGCCCCCTTAAGCAGCAGGGCGATATTCTCGATCTTCTCCCGCTTCCAGGGATCGGCCCAGGCGGTCTTGCTGGCGATGAACTGGGTGTTGGAGGCCATCAGTTCCTCGATCACCCGCAGACCGTGGGCCCGGATGGTACTTTCGGTCTCGGTGACCTCGACGATGGCATCGGCCAGACCGGAGACCACTTTGGCCTCAGTGGCCCCCCAGGAAAAGGAGATATCCACGTTGATATTGCGGGAGGCGAAATACTCCCTGGTGAAATTGACCAGTTCGGTGGCGATCTTCTTGCCTTCCAGGTCCTCGGGGCGCTTCACCGGGGAATCTCCGGGTACGGCCAGCACCCAGCGGGTGGGCTTGCGACTGACCTTGGAGTAAACCAGGTCGGCCACCACCACCACGTCGGAGCGGTTCTCCAGTGTCCAGTCCTTGCCGGTGATGCCGGCGTCCAGAACCTCTTTTTCGATATACATCGACATCTCCTGGGGGCGGCAGATGGAACAGGCCAGCTCCGGGTCGTCCACTTCGGGAAAATAGTTGCGCGAAGAGAGCTTGATCTGCCAGCCCGACTTGGCAAAAAGATCGATGGTCGCCTTCTCCAGGCTGCCTTTAGGTATACCCAGCTTCAACTGTTTCATTTTTTATAGACCTCCGCGGGATCAAAAACCGGGGTTTCGGTAGATTCAAGCTCCTGGCCGTCGGCGGTCAGCCGCCGATAAAAGCAGCTGCGGTGGCCGGTATGGCAGGCCGCCGCACCCAGCTGCTCAACCTTGAAGACCACCGTGTCGGCGTCGCAATCCACCCGGATCTCCCGGATCAGCTGCACATGGCCGGAACTTTCGCCCTTGAGCCAGATCTTGTGGCGCGACCGGCTCCAATAATGGGCCTTGCCGGTTTCAATGGTCCGCCGCCAGGCCTCCTCGTTGATATAAGCCAGCATCAGCACTTCGCCGCTGGCATGATCCTGGACGATGGCCGGCAGCAACCCCTGCTCTCCTTTGCTGAAATCAAGCATCGCTGTTGTTCCTTTGTTCACTGGTTACGACCGTCGGTCTTGTCATCCACGGACCCGCCGGTCTCTTTCGCCTCGGCAGCACCGTCGCGGCCGCGCTCCTGGCCTAAAAAGTGAATGATACAGGCGGACCGGAATTTGCAATATTCCCCGGGGTGGCGACAGTACGCCTCCTTTCGGGGCATTTTTTCCCGGTATTTTTCGCAGATCAATTCCATGGAGTCGGTGAATGATTCGGTTACAGAAATCGGGCCGCCACTCCGGCAACCTCAAAAAAGCTCGCCACCGGCCCGGCCCCAAAGACCATGAGGTAATCTGTAAGCGATCACAGGGCACCGCATCTTGCGGCGATCGGGCCGGCTCACGTACTGAGAGGTACGCTTCGCCGTCCCGCTCACCACAACCTGCGGCACCCTGTGACCGCTTACCATTTTGCCCCCGTGATCACTTACGGTAATCTTAACCAGTATCATGCCCCAGGGGCCGGCGAACAGAAAAGAGGACAGGATAGGCATATCATCCCGTATTGTCAAGGAGTAACCCCTCTCTCCGGGACAATTTAACCGAATTGACACTGCAACGGCCGGCCTGGTGGACGCCCTGAGGTGAATTAACCGAAAAACGGCTCTTCATCTGCACTACCCCCTGAAGAGACTCCTGGCAAAAAATTAGTAACTTGACTTTGTTTTTGACCTGCGCAACGAATCGGTAATCCACTTGACAGGCAGTAACACCCTGGTGCTGTCCATCGAAGGAGTTCGCAATGATGGCAAAACGGCCCGGGATACCGATCGCCTGGTCGTCATCGTGCCGTGACACACGGAGATACTCTATATTGGGTTGGCTACGAAAGCCCCGGTTGGCGCAAGACCCTTAATATGGTATGGTGCAAGAAACTCAACAAACCATATTAAGAGCTGGTGGCGCCAATGCTGTATTTGGACTCACAAGTAACAAACCGTCTGGACGAGAAATTATCCCTGTTGAATTCCTGTCGACCTTTCCCCGAGGCGGCGGTTCGAAAGCTTAAGGAACAGTTCGGCTTGGAAATGACTTACAATTCCAACGCCATTGAGGGGAACAGCCTTACACTCAAGGAAACTTTTCTGGTCATAAGCGAAGGTCTGACCATCAAAGGTAAGCCGCTCAAGGACCACCTTGAGGCGAAAAGTCACACTGAAGCCCTGGAGTATTTGTACGAATTAGTGGCCAAGGGCCGGAGCGCCACTTTCTCGGAGCGCCTGATCAGGGAGTTCAATCGGATTGTGATGCGCGATCTTGATAAAGAATGGTCCGGCCGGTACCGGAACAGCAACGTAATCATCGGCGGGGCCGATCATCAGCCGCCCGAAGCAATGGAGGTTCCCCGGTTGATGCGGGAACTGGTCGTTTGGGTACGGCGAAACAGGAAGGTTCTGCACCCGGTTGAGCTGGCGGCCTTGTTGCACCACCGGCTTGCCCACATTCATCCTTTTTTTGACGGCAACGGCCGGACCTCCAGGCTGGTCATGAATGTTGTCTTGATGCAGGCCGGTTTCCCCTTGGTGGTTATCCTGAAAACCGATCGAAAAAAATACTACCGGACCCTGACCGAGGCCGACCGGGATAATCATGGCCCCTTCGTGCGCTTCATTGCCCAGGCGGTTCTTCGATCACTCGATATCTATCTTAAAGTGCTCACCCCGGCCCGGAAGGCCGGGGAACGTTTCATCCCTTTAGCCGAGCTTGCCAAGCTCTCACCGTTTTCTCCCAAGTATCTCAATCTGTTGGCCCGCACCGGCAAGCTTGAAGCCCATAAGGAGAGGCGCAACTGGTTGTCGTCGGAAGAGGCGCTCAAAAGGTACCTGGACAGCAGGGAGAGAAAAAGAGGAGGTTAAGGTTGCGATCCGGTCGCCCACTGGCCTTTTTCCATCACTCAATCGCCGTCACCGGCCTTGAGGGAACGGATGCACTGGCCCTGGTTGCGGAAGCCGAACAGCTCCCAGCCGTTGTCCTTGCACTCGGAGCGGGTCAGCGGGCCCGTGGCCGGGTCGCCCACCTCAATCTGGGGATAGCCCTCCCGGGCGTCGACCATCCGCTCCAGCACCAACTCGCGCAACTCCTCGCCCGGAGTAACCCCGCTGCCCTGCTTGTGGGGACGGTCAGGGTGGACCAGGCGCTGCTCGATCTCCTCGTAGGGGTAGCCCAGATCCAGCAGGATAGCCCCGGCAACCACCTTGAGCAGGGCCAGCGGCTGCTCCTCCTCCAACGCCCGCCAGGCAAAGTCCTCGATATCTTCCTTCAATTCTTCGGGCATCCGTTCCCGGTGGTAGCGCCAGCCCTCGTAGAGCGGCACCATGAAGTTGTGGGTGGGCGTGTGGCGGCGAAAAATCAGGTTGTCCTCATCGTGATAGCCAGCCTCGCGCAGGAAGACCTCCCATACCGGGATACCGCTGATCTTGATGCGGCGGGTGATATGGCGCGGGTTGCTCAACACCGGGCTGCCGGGCACCAGCTTGACCCAGGTTTCCACCGCATCCTCGCCCTCCAGGGAGAAGGCCACTTGACGGAAGTCGTTGTAAATCCGCCGGAGAATCTTGGCTTTCCGGAAGTAGATATCATCAAGGCGCATCATTTCTTCGAAGGTAATGTTGTCGTACCCCCCTTCTTCCACGCGCTCGCGGAGATTGTTGATCTCCTCGTGATAATCGTCGCTCCAGCGGTTCCAGGGATCTTTGTCCAGCTCGATCTCAAGCGGTTCGACGTCGTCATCGGAGCTGGAGTTGCCCCGGACATAACGGTGGAACCAGACCTCGTCCGCAAGCCGCACGATCTCCCGGCGCACACGGGGATGATCGAGCAGTTCCGGCTCCTCGAGGAGCTGCCGGTAGATGGGCTGGTGTTCCTCCGGGGGCACTTCCCGGAGTTGCCGGGAGATCTCGGGGGCACTGGGTCCGGCCTGGGCGGCCTGGACGGCCAGCGCCGCAAGACCGAAAAAGATGGCGATCAGGGGGACGAGGTTGAAGCGCATACTTACCTCCGGTGGTTATGAACTGCCTGTTTGGAATTCGATACACTCTTCCTGTTCTTCGGCATCCTCCGGAACACCCCGCCAATCGATGTGGATTCGACGACGGTCTTTACCGTATACACCCAGGTGTGAGGCTTCGGTGTCGATGCACACGAAATGGCCGAGGCTGCGAGCGTGGTCCCCTTCGTACTTGCCTTCCAATGGCTCGAGATCCTCGTACTCGTGGATGGGACCATCCCAAGTCCGGAATTGAACCTGCAGGTCAAGAGCATCGCCATACAGGTGTCGACTATCGGGGGCGCCTCCTACCGCGTCGTTGCGCCCCGGAAACCGGTAACTGCTGGTGACTACGTAAAAGTTCCAACCATTGTCATTCATTTCAAACTTGTTCTCCGGGGACATGGCCCTGTGGTAAGTGGCTTCCAGGTCGTCGAGCTTGTCCCGGTGCAGAAGATAGGCGGGGATATGATAATACATTTCTGAGGATGCCTGGGGCGGCAGTGTCGCCGGCTCCGGTGCATTAAAGGCAGCGGTGGAATACGGATAGACCTTCTCCGCCGATTTGATGG
>PWOG01000054.1 GCA_003557565.1 Desulfobulbaceae bacterium | reverse complement strand
GGACCTGGTGCGTGGTTTTCCGCCGGCCACTGGTGCAGAATGTGGGCATTTTAACGAATCGGGACACCTCTGAATCCGGCTTTTCGTTGACAGGCTGATTGGCAGCCGCTATTTGGTATAAAGTGTCGGTTATTGATGGGCAAATTGCACGGGATGGTCGTCGATGCCCCGTTTTTTTGGGCAGTTTAAAGAAAAACGCGATTTTTTTATCAGCTATCAGTTCAGTTGCCCGGATAATTTGGCTAACCTGCCCTGTGTGAGCGGGATACCAAGCACCTGAGGTCTAAGAACGAGTCATGAAGAAATTCCTTTATCAGCAGACTGATTTCCCTGTCCTGCAAAACCGTGTCTATGATACGGCTGAGGAGGCCAGGAATTGTGCCAAGGGTGACATTGAGATTGTGGAAGATCAGCAAACAGGACTGATTTATAACGCGGCTTTTCGTCCCGAGTTGATAGCTTATGATTCGATCTATAACAACGAGCAAGGCTTAAGCCATCAATTTCGTGAGCATCTGGAGCAAGTCGCGGAACTCCTTGAAGATGCTCTAGGCAGGGAGAACCTCATCGAGGTAGGTTGCGGAAAGGGTTTCTTCCTGGAAATGCTGCTGAAACGAGGTGCCGATGTCACGGGGTTTGACCCAACATACGAAGGAAGTAACCCGAGAATCGTCAAAAAGTACTTTGAGCCCGGCGTTATTAACGCTGCAAATGGACTGATCCTGCGTCATGTGTTGGAGCATCTACCAAATCCAGTTGATTTCCTCTTTCGGCTGAAGAAAGCGAATGGCGGCAAGGGGTTGATCTATATAGAAGTGCCTTGTTTCGAGTGGATATGCCAAAAGCGCGCATGGTTCGATATTTTTTATGAGCACGTTAACTATTTCCGCTTGAGTGACTTCGACAGAATGTTTGGTCGTATTATCAAGAGCGGCAGATTTTTTGGTAATCAGTATCTTTATGTCATTGCAGATCTTGAAACGCTGTGTGAGCCTTCTTTTGAAGAAAATGACGCAAGTTCCTTTCCATCTGATTTTTTAGCTGATTTCTTCACTGAAGAACAGAACAGAACTGAACATCCTGTTTGCGTTTGGGGCGGCGCTTCGAAAGGCGTCATTTTCTCACTGTTACGCGAACGTATTGGCCTGCCTGTGGATATAGTTATAGACGTAAACCCGGCAAAACAAAACAAGTATCTTCCCGGGACGGGCCTCCTCGTCCAGTCGCCCGAGACCGCATTGGTGGGGTTGCCAGCCGACGCGCTTATTTATGTCATGAACTCCAACTATCTTGAAGAAATAAAGGTTATGTCAAATCATCGGTTTACTTATATTGGAATCGATCAATGAATGCCTTTGAACAAGAAGTAAGGGGGCGCCTTGAAGAGAACGGCAAGGACCCGCAACTCGGCGCTTCGCGCCGCCGCCGCTCGCCGCTCACGCGCAGTGTTGACTTTCAAGGATATATTCAACAATAACCATGGATATTAAGAAATTTTCCACGTTCAAGGTTTTTGGTCAACAACTGAAGCTCGAAGCGTCTGCAGGCGTGTTCATGCCTTCTACCAACGGCCTTTTCTATGCACGATCGATCCGAATCGGTCCGGGTGAGCGAGTCATCGACATCGGTACAGGATCCGGAGTACTCGCTATTGCCGCAGCTAAATGTGGCGCCAGAGTCAGTGCTACAGACATTGATCCGCGTGCTGTCATAACTGCAGAGCGCAACGCTAAAATCAACGGCGTGGAAATCGATGTCCGTAGCGGGAATCTCTTCACCAACTATGAGGGCCCCTTTGATGTAATCCTCGCCAATCTACCAAATGAGATTGTGGCACCGGCCTATCTTCGTGACCTCCCTGCAGAGGATGCCCGCACGTTTGCCGGTGGGAACACCGGCAACGAACACCTGCTCGCACTTCTCAATTCTGCTTCTGAATTTATGTCTCCCGACGCGCGGTTGTACCTGGGTGTACATTCGCTGACTGATTATCACGGTACACTCCGAACGGCAATTAGCAATTATTCGGCACGACTGTTGGACCTGGAGGAGCTGCCTGCAAAATCTTTTGTCACCGATAACCTTTCCTTCTATCAGGCTCTAAATGAGACCGGGATTGTTAAGATCTTTCGAAACGCGGAGGGAAAGTGGTGTACATATGGCTATGTCTATGAACTCAGCCTTCTTTCTGCGGATGCCTGAGCATTAGCCATCGGAAATATTTTCCCCACCAGGGGGTGCGGGCCATCGCCTTTGTCGGCGACCAACAGAGCTTCAACAAGCCGGTGGAGGTGGCCCTGGACGCGGACCATCGGGTGCGGGTGCTGGGTTTCATCACCCGGGAAGAGTTGCAAAGCCTGGGGCTGGCCGCCTTTGCCCCAGCGGCGCCGGAGTCTGCGGGTGCCGCTGGGGTGCTTGATATTTTGTTCCGGTTTGCCGGGTTCAGCTTGAAGTGAACTTGGCCAGGTTGGCGTTGACGAAATCCCAGCTGACCAGTTTTTCCAGGAAGGTGGCCATGTAATCGGGGCGGCGGTTCTGGTAGTCCAGGTAGTAGGCGTGCTCCCAGACATCCATGGTCAGCAGGGGCACCATTCCCCGGGTCAGAGGGTTTTCGGCGTTGGGGGTTTTGGTCACCCGGAGCTTGCCGTCGGCCAGGACCAGCCAGGCCCAGCCGCTGCCGAACTGGGTGGCCCCGGCATTCTTGAACTCGGCGACAAATTGGTCAAATCCGCCCAGATCGGCCTTGATCAACTCGGCAATCTTGCCGCTGGGTTCGCCGCCGCCCCCTGGCTTCATCCCCTGCCAGTAGAAAGAGTGATTCCAAACCTGGGCCACGTTGTTGAAGATGCCGGCCTTGCCGGCATCGCCGGCGGTTTGTCGGATGATTTCCTCCATGGCCAGGCCTTTGAGGTCGCTCTCCGCCAGCAGCTTGTTGCCATTGTCCACGTAAGCCTGGTGATGCTTGCCGTGGTGGAATTCCAGGGTCCGGGCGCTGAGGTGGGGCTCCAGGGCGTTGAGGGCATAGGGCAGTTCGGGCAGGGTCATGTTCATGATGGTTTCCTCCTTAAAAATAGTTTATAGAGAGCTTGATAAATTTGCCGAGACTGCCATCCGTGTTCACCTGGAGCAGCCATGCGGCTTACTCGTTTTCGGGGTCCCAATAGTCATCAGCATACTCGACAGATCCTCAGTTCACTATATGCTTTCGCACCAATCAAGTCTACCCAGAGGACCGAAGCATGAAAAAAATCAGCCAGTACTTTCTCCAGGGCTTGCTCGTTCTGGTGCCGGGGGTGGTCACGGTTTACGTGGTTTACCTGGTTTTTACCAAGATCGATGGCATTTTTCCCTTTGCCATCCCGGGGGCCGGTTTTCTGCTGACCATCGGGCTGATCCTGGCTGTGGGGTTTGCGGCCTCCAACCTGCTGGCCCACCGGCTGGTCGCCCTGGTGGACCGTCTTTTCTCCCGGCTGCCCCTGGTGGCCCTGCTCTATACCTCCATCAAGGACCTGGTCAACGCCTTTGTCGGCGACAAAAAGAGCTTCAACAAGCCGGTGGAGGTGGCCCTGGACGCGGATCATCAGGTGCGGGTGCTGGGTTTCATCACCCGGGAAGATCTGCAAAACCTGGGGCTGGCCGACAGTGTCGCCGTCTATCTGCCCCAGTCCTACAATTTTGCCGGCAACCTGATCATCGTCGCCCGCGACCGGGTAACTCCCCTGGCCGCCGATCCGGCCGAAATCATGAAGCTCATCGTCTCCGGCGGAGTTTCCTCCCGTTAAAGCCCCGGCCTATCGCTCTGCTGGAGTTCCTCTTTGGCCGCGAAATCCGGCCCTGAAGACGCGTTAAGAGATTGGGTCATGGACACCCAATTGAGAGTACGGTACTAATGTACAAAATTCTCAACCAGGAGCGTCCTTATGCAAAGACTTGGAATCGACCAGGATATTCGGTCAATGTCGGAATTCAGAACGGGGATCGCCTCTTTCCTGAAGCAAGTCCATGACACCAAGCGGCCTCTGATAATCACCCAGCATGGCAAAGGGGTGGCGGTCCTGCTGGATGTTGGTGAATACGAGGCGATGCTGGAAAAAATGGAGTTGCTGCAAGATGTCCAAACCTCCATCGGTCAGCTTGAGAAAGGGGAGGGAGTGACCCATAACGATGCGAGAAAAAAGGTATTAAAGCGAGTGGCCACATGAAAATAGTCTGGTCGTCCATCGCGATTGACCGGGCAGGTACAATCGCTGAATACATCGCCTCAGACAACCCGGCCGCCGCCCAAAATTGGCTCAACGCGGTTTTTGCAAAAGTTGAAATCCTGAAAACATCTTCCCAATCGGGCAGGGTGGTGCCGGAAACCGGCAGGGAAGAAATACGGGAAATATTGTACGGAAATTACCGAATAATAAACCACCTCGGAGAACGGAAAATCTCCGTTCTCACCGTCCGACATGGTTCGCAGATCTTGCCGGCAGAGGAAGTTTCGGCATAAGATACATTATTTTGCTAAAAAACTCGCCAGCAACTTTCTTAGGGAAACGGTGACCGTCAAACGGCCTGCTGCCGGTCTTATCAAATGCAAAAAGCTGCCTAAGTTTTCGTGTTCACTATTGACGACCAACCTCGTTCCGCTGGTGGATGACCGCCGAGACCATCAGGTCGAGGTAGACTTGGGCTAAGGGCAAAAAACCAAAAGCTCGCCTGGCAACGTCTCCCGCCATATATGACGGTTATATTAAATATGACGGTGGCGCCAGCCGGTCTCACTGTGGTCTCGCGCCTGAGTCACCTTTTTTTCATCTTTAGTTTCAGCTTGTTACGAAATATTTACGATTGAACGGCGCGGGCATGATAGTTGCTCTTTGACTTGTGATCTTGGGCTTTGGGATATTCTGATAAAACCGAACATCAAATCGGCAATAGCCGGTCAACCGTTACAGAAATAACAATGGAAGCGGTAACTCAACATGAAGCCAGGATGAAGCGCGGGAGTGGCCGTCGGGGCTGGTGTCGGCAGTGGGGATACATCCCTGCCGGCGGGATCGGATTGGCCGGTTGCCAACCGGAGAGGACAGCCGAAAAAGCCAGTGAATAAGGCGAATCAACCTTCGTAAAATTCCACTGGCGTTCCCAGCTCGGTTACTTGAGCTCTTTCGGAAAAAAGAGAAAAATACATGGCAAGCAACCCTTCAATTGAAGTGAGGCCTCGCTCGGTTTCCTTCTATGTGGTCCTGGCGGCGGCGAGCTATGCTTTTATCAAAGCTTATTGGTTGCTGTCTCCGATTCTGTTGTCCTTTGTGCTCACCATACTCATTTCGCTGGCAATTAATCCAGTAATTTCTCGGTTACGGGCTTTGACAGGCAGCAGAAGCCTCGCGGCCTGGCTGTTCACGGTTGGCTTTCTCGGAAGCATAATTTTGGCGGGCTGGGCCATGTCCGGGCCGATGAAGGGATCAGTCACAAATCTCACGAGGGAGATACCCGAATATTGGGAACGTATCCAAAAACCCCTGATCCGATTTGAGCAGCGAGCCACACGTTTCGAAGAGAAGTTGCAGGAGGAGGTTTCTACTGAAATTGCACGGGATGACCCGGAGGTGGTCGAACCCGCGGGCGCGGAGGAATCCGCTGAAGCGTCAAATGAAACGTCAAAATCATCTGATCAAGGCGAAAAGATTCGTTCCAATTTGACCGGGATTTTTCAGGAGTTGCTGGGCAGCTTTGCCGCGGTGGCATTCAATACTGCTCAAATCTTCATCGTATTGGTGACCGTCTTTTTCGGCGTTTTGTTTACAATCATG
>PWOG01000202.1 GCA_003557565.1 Desulfobulbaceae bacterium | reverse complement strand
ACTCGACAAAATTGCCGGTTCACCGGAGCCAGCTTCGCTATCAATTCCGTGCCGGGTAGTAAAGTCCGACGGGAGTGCCATCTAAGCGATACGGATGATAAATAGTCAGCGGTCCCTTTAAGGGTGCTCTTGCCTGGTATCCTCAATGGCGGGAACAAGAAATATAATTTGTCGATAGCGCAACACCCCGAATAAAGCCGCGACGGCGGCAACGAACAACAACACCTCCGATGGCGGGCTGTCAAAATGTGTCAGGATAATCACGAGCACCAGCGGTAAAAGACAAATAAGCATAAAGACGATATATCGATATCGGACTCGATAGGCAACACTGCCCCCACAGAGCGGGCAGCAGAGTCGCGGACGCGCCATTAACCGCGGTGAACCGGCGCTAGAGCACCGGCCAGGTAAAACATCTTCGCCACAATGAGGGCAATATGTAGGAGGCAACGGTCCAATGATCACGGCGCCCAACCTACTCCTGCCTTCCCCAACGGTTGGTACCACCCCGGCTGTTTCCTCTTACCACAATGCTCCGTCATGGGAAATATTTGTCCTTTATTTATCATGGCCAGTAATTGTCTCTGCGGTGGAGGCCACAACTCTAGACTTGCTGGATTTAAGCACAAAAAAGCCCTGGGCAAGTAACTCAGGGCTTTCTAAACTCCAGCGGATTGCGCTGGACTATGAATTGGTGCCGAAGGCGAGACTCGAACTCGCACGGGTTGCCCCACTACCCCCTCAAGATAGCGTGTCTACCAGTTCCACCACTTCGGCTTTTTTTATAATGTAATTCTCTGTAATTACTGTTGCTCGCCGGGGAAGGTTCGGGGCACATCATCGCCTTCTCTGGTGCCCGGCAGCGGGATGGTATCAGGTTCATCGCGTTCCGCCGGCACCGTCTCCTCGATGGGCGCGGGCTGCACCCTTTCCATCACCGATCCGTCGCCAACCCGGCTGGATTGGTAAGCCAGGGAGATTGAGGTGATCATGAAAATGATGGCGGCACCGGTGGTGATTTTGTTCATCATCGGCACCGGTCCTTCGGTACCGAACAGCGTCTGGCTGGAGCCGCCGAAGGAAGCACCAATGGTGGCACCCTTGCCGTGCTGCAACAGTACGATGGTCACCAGAAAGAGACAGACCAGAACATGAAAGACGATTAAAATGGTATACATATTTTCCTTCGCGTCAATAAAAACAGCGCCCATCCAGCGAATTAAGCAAAGCGGATGATGCGCTCAAAAGTTTCAGCCGACAATGACGCGCCGCCGACCAGGGCACCGTCTACATCCGCCTGGGCCATAATGTCATCAACGTTGGCGGCATTAACGCTGCCACCATACAGTATTCTTGTACCCTCGGCAATATTTTTCTCACCGGTGTCAGCCAGCAGTCCACGCACAAATTCATGGGCCTCCTGGGCCTGGGCGGTGGTGGCGGTTTTGCCGGTACCAATTGCCCAGACCGGCTCGTAGGCGATCACCAGCCGGGCCGGATCCTCGAGCCCGACCTGGTCCAGTCCTTGGCGGACCTGCCGCTCCAGAACCTCCATGGTCCGGCCGGCGTCGCGCTCCTCCAGGGTCTCCCCGATACAGAGGATGGGGACCAACCCGTGGGCCATGGCCCCGCGCAGGCGCCGATTGATCATTTGATCATCTTCCCCGAAGACGTGGCGTCGCTCGGAATGGCCGATGATCACCATCCGGCAGCCCAGTTCCCGCAGCATGGGCGGGGCGATCTCGCCGGTGAAGGCCCCCTTTTCCTCCCAGCAGACGTTCTGGCCGGCCAGGATCAGCCGTTCGCCGCACACTTCCCGGACCCGGGCCAGGGAGGTAAACGGGGGGGCGATCATCACCTCCCGGTCGGGACAGGCCTCGGCCACCCGCGCCACCGCCGCCGCCAGTTCCGCGGCCTCGGTCAGGTTCAGGTGCATCTTCCAGTTACCGGCAATCAACGGGGTGCGCATACAAGATCTCCTTACAACAGACTTTTTTCTGTAACCCAGCTCATCCAGGTTGGCAAATACCCGCTGCTGTGCGTTCACTCTTCCAGGGCCTGGACTCCCGGCAGCTTCTTGCCTTCCATCAGCATCAGAAAAGCCCCGCCGCCGGTGGAAACATAGGAGATGTTGTCCACCTCCCCGGCCCGGTGCACGGCCACGTCGGTATCCCCGCCGCCCACGATGGTCAGGGCCTGGGAGCGGACCAGGGTCTGGACCATGTCCATGGTGCCCCTGGCAAAGGCGTCCACCTCGAAGACTCCCATGGGGCCGTTCCAGATGATGGTTTTGGCGTCATCCAGGGCCTCGTTAAAGAGCATGGTGCTGGCCGGGCCGATATCCAGGGCCATCATGTCCGCCGGGATCTCCTGGCAGGTGACCACCCGGGTTTCGGCGTCGGCTGCCAGTTCCGGGGCGACGACACAATCCACCGGCAGGTAGAACTTGACCCCCTGGGCCCGGGCCTTGGCGACGAGATCCCGGGCGGTGTCCAGCAGATCCTCTTCGACTTTGGAGCGCCCCACGTCCAGGCCCTGGCTTTTGAGAAAGGTGTTGGCCATGGCCCCGCCGATGATCATCTTATCCACCCGGTCGAGCAGGTTGGTCAGGGCCCCGAGCTTGCTGGACACCTTGGCCCCGCCGATGATCGCCACCAGCGGCCGGGACGGTTCCTCCACCGAGCGATGGAAATAGTCCAGTTCCTTCTGGAGCAGAAAACCGGCCCCGGCCTCCTTGACATACCGGGGGATTCCCACCACCGAAGCATGGGCCCGATGGGCCACGGCAAAGGCGTCGTTAATGTAGACATCGGCCAGGGCGCCCAGCCGGCGGCCAAACTCCTCGTCGTTGGCCTGCTCCTCTTCATGGAAGCGCAGGTTTTCCAGCAGCAGCACCTCGCCGGGGGCCAGCTCGGCGGCCATCTTTTCCACCTCCGGCCCCACGCAGTCCGGGGCCAGTTTGACCTCCTTGTCGATGAGCCGGGAAAGGCGCTTGGCCGCCGGCGCCAGGCTGAACTCCGGTTTGGCCTGGCCCTTGGGCCGGCCCATGTGGGAACAGATGATCACGGCGGCGTTTTCATCCAGGGCATGGTTCAGGGTGGGCAGCACCGACCGGATCCGGATATCGTCGGTGATATTGCCCTGATCGTCCAGGGGGACGTTGAAGTCCACCCGGATCAGCACCTTTTTGCCGTTGATATCGATATCCTTGATATTTTTCAATTTATCTCTCCCTGTATGAATTCAGCTGGTGCCCGGGGCGGGCCGCACGCCACGTTTCCCGGCCGGCGGCCCCTGCGGCCGGCATCATCAACTTCCGGAAGCCCGGGCGGGACCATGGCGGCGACGATTTTACAACCCATGACCACGGCATCATCAACGGGATCCCGGTAGTAATCGCGGCGCAGCCCCCGGCGTTTAAAACCCATTTTCGTATAAAGCCCCAGGGCCGCCTTGTTGGCAGCCCTGACCTCGAGAAAACAGGATGCCGCCCCCAGGCCGGGCAGCAATTGCCATAACCGACGCAACAGAGCGGTCGCCACCCGCCGTCGCCGGTAATCCGGGGCGACCAGCAGGCGGAAGATCTCCGCCTCGGAGCCGACAACCATCCCGGCTATATAGCCTACCACCCGGCCGGAGGCGGAATCAAGCACAACCAGCCGCCAGCCGCCGGCACGGGCCAGCTCCGCAGTCCACTGACCGGCGGTCCAGCCGCCGGCTTCCCCGGCCTCCAACGCCGTCACCGCCGGCAGATCCGCCGCCACCAGGTCCCTGATCAACAACTGCACCAGCCCGCCCCTCCCTCTTCAGGCCGGGCTGGACGCCGCCCGACGATTATCCCGCCTGGCGGGGTGTCCTGCTCAGACCATCTCCTCGGCGATGCTCACGGTACGATCGCCAAGCATGTTGGTGTAGCTGCCCAACTCGTTGTCGTACCAGCCGTAGATCACCGCCTGGGTCACCGGCACCTCCACCTTGTCCGGAGCGCCTTCGCAGTGGTACTGGCCGAGATTGACGTTGATGTTGGCGGTGCGGGTATGGGTCTCCTGCCCTTCGATCACCGCAGCTGCAGCCGGGGCGCCGATGATATCGCCGGACACCAGCTGTTCTTCGCTGTACATCAGGTAACTGGTCTGCTTACCGTAGTCGCGGTAAACATTGTTGATCGCCTCCCGGTTGATGGGCTTGCCGGGATCATCCTGGAAGTTCACCACCAGGATGATCAGCGAGCCGGTGGAGGTGGGAATCCGCACCGATTCGGCGATGAAGCCGACCTGCTGCATCTCGGGGATCACCTGAAACAGGGCCTTGGCCGCACCGGTGGAGGTCAGCACGATATTGTTTAAGATGCTGCGATTCTTGCGCAGATCGGTGGCCCCGGCGCCGGGTACCCGGTCCAGCACCGGCTGGCTGCCGGTGGCGGCATGAACGGTTACCATGGAGGCGCTCAGGAATTTTTCCACCCCGAAGCTCTCCAGCAGCGGCTTGATCATGAAAGCCAGGCAGGTGGTGGTGCAGGAGGCCGCCGAGATGAGGGCATGACGGGAGGGATCGTAATCGCCGTCGTTGATGCCCATCACCGTGGTCACTGCGTCTTCGGGCATCTCCAGCCCCTTCTGCTTGATCTTGAAGGGCGCGGAAAGCAGCACTTTCTCGGCTCCGCCCTGGAGATGGCCGCGCAGGGAGCCCTTGGCGGCGTCGGCGTCGGCGGTGGGGTCGGTGAAGGCGCCGGTGGTGTCCACCACCAGTTTCACCCCGTTGTCCTTCCAGGCAATCCCTTTGGGATCGCGGGACTGGCGCAGAATGGTCACCGGCACCCCGTTGACCTTCATGGTGCCGGCGGCCTCGTCGAGATCGGTGATCACCGAAGTCGGGGCCTTGCAGCCGTGGAGATAATTGGCCAACCGGCCGTAGGTGCTGTCCCGCTCGATCACCCCGGCGATATCGACCAGGGAAGTACCCACCTCTCGGCCCACGTTGACCACCAGCTCGGAAAAGTGCTGACGGGAAACATGGTGCCAGAGGGAAAGTTTGCCGATTCTGCCAAGGCCGTTGATCCCTAACTTCATGATTACAGTTCTCCTTTTGGATTGTGGTAGCGCAGATTAATTAAAATGACAAAGTCTCAAATTATACGAAAGGCACCCCCGCGAGGCAAGTACAAAAAGCAAAAAAGCCCGCGCAACGCCTTTATTAATCAAGCATTGCCAGCACCATCCGCCCGACCAGGCCGAGCAGGACGGCACCGAACAGACGCTCCAGCCAGACCGCCCGGCTTTTGAGGCGGTCCATAAAAAATGGTATCGACAACAACCAGGCAACTGAAAAGTACCAGCCGGCATCTATCACCATGGCGGTCACCGCGTAACCAAGCTTGGCCGCCATGGTGGTATCAAGCCCCACCACCTGGCTGAACAGGGCCAGAAAGAAGACGGCGATTTTGGGGTTGAAGAAAACCACCAGAAAGCCGTCGCGGGCGGCGCCGGCGGTGGTGGGCGCCTGGGCCAGCTCCGGCTGATCTGGCCGACGGCGGGCCAGCAACCCCTTAATCCCCAGCCAGGCCAGGGACATCGGCAGAGTCAGTATTTTTGCCGGTTTTTCATTGCCTCCTGCAGCCTGCAACTCTCCTAGGCGCATTCTCAATGACATGCGCCCTGTGGGGTCAAACAATCCAAAAGCGACGTGTTGAGGTTGACATCGCCAAGAACCACTGTCCAGTTGCACACTGCTCAGTCT
>PWOG01000316.1 GCA_003557565.1 Desulfobulbaceae bacterium | reverse complement strand
TACCTGGCGATGCTCTTTGCCGACCGGCAGAATGTGCATTTTAAACTGATCAGTCTGGTAACCGGGGTTTCCCTGCCACCCGGCAACGAATGGCTGGGTGAAGCCGAACGGATCAACATGCTGACCCCTGGAGCCCAGAAAAAAATGGTTGCCCACAAGGGGCATGTCCGCCAGGCCGCCGATTTTCTGGCCCGCCGCGGGATCGACCGGGAGCGGATCGAGGAGGAAGCCCGGATCGGTCATGGCGGCCTGGCCGACGACCTCGCCGCCGAAGCCCGTCGGGGAAGGTACGACGCCGTGGTCGTCGGCCGCCGGGGGATGACTAAGCTGGAGGAAATGTTGATTGGCGGCGTCTCCGCAACCCTGCTGGACAAATACCACGACGTTCCCCAGTGGATCATCGACGGAGAAATCGACTCCCAGCGCTTTCTGGTGCCGGTGGACGGCAGCCCTTCCTCCCTGCTGGCGGTGGATCATCTGGCCTTCATGCTCCTTGATCATCCCGCAGCGGAAATCACCCTGTTCCATTCCACCGCCCTGCTGGCCGAACGGCCCAGTTTTCAGCCCGAAGATTTTCACCGCCACTGGGATCCTGCCTGGTGTGACGAACACATCCAACGGGCGGACAGCCTGTTCCACGCTCCCCGCCAGATCCTGACCGACGCCGGTTTCCCCGCCCAGCGAATCCACGAACAGGAAACCGCCAAGGGTTTTGAGCCCAGCCGACAGATTATCCGGCAGGCCCTGGTCGAGGGTTACGGCACCGTCGTCCTGGGCCGACGCGGAGCTGAGGCCAAAAAAGGCATGTTTCGCGGCGTTTCCGACCGCGTCCTGCTGATGGCCGAGCAGGTGGCCGTCTGGGTGGTGGGCTGATCTCTGGATTGTTGAACACAGCCCTGAATTTTTCCCTTGAATGGTACCGTTCCTCCCGCTACATTGGCCTGACAACAGCCCCCTATCACACCAAATCCCGGCTCCGGCAGGAGGAAGCCAAAAAAGGGCGTGAAGACCGCATTATAGCGGCAGAAAACTCTTGCCACAACAGCAACCGTCGAGAATTATACAAAAATGCTGGCCAAGGTTAAAAGCGGGGCAGTGCTGGGGGTGGACGGCCTGCTGGTGGATGTGGAGGTGGACATCTCCCGGGGTCTGCCGGTGTTCACCACCGTAGGGCTGGCCGAAGGCGCGGTGCGGGAGAGCAAGGAGCGGGTTAAGGCGGCGATCAAGAACAGCGGCTACGAGTTTCCTGCTCGCCGGATCACCATCAACCTGGCCCCGGCGGACCTTAAAAAGGGCGGCACCGGCTACGACCTGCCCATCGCTGTGGGCATCCTCGCCGCCACCGAACTGTTACCCCCCGACCGGGCCACCAATTGGTGCCTCATTGGCGAGCTTTCCCTGGACGGTGGGCTGCGGCCCACCCCGGGGATTCTGCCCATGGTGCTGGCGGCCCGGGACGCCGGCGTGGAGGCGGTAATGGTACCCCGGACCAACGCGGCGGAAGCGGCCATGGTACAGGGGGTCAAACTGCTGTCGGCGGACTCTTTGGGAGAGGCGGTGGAGATCATCAAGGGTCTGCGGGAGGCTCCAGTTGTGGAAACTTCCTCTCCGGCCGAGGCCCCGGCAGATTATGAAGTCGATTTCGCCGAGGTGCGCGGCCAGGAGTATATCAAACGAGCTCTGGAAATCGCCGCCGCCGGCCACCATAATCTGCTGATGCAGGGGCCGCCCGGAGCCGGCAAGACCATGCTGGCCCGCCGCCTGCCCACCATCATGCCGGAGCTTTCCTTTGAAGAGGCCCTGGAAACCACCAAAATCTACAGCGTGGCCGGTGAGCTGCCGGCCGGTTGCGGCCTGTTGCGGATCCGGCCTTTCCGGGCACCTCATCATACGGTTTCCGGAGCCGGGCTCATCGGCGGCGGCCAGCTGCCCCGGCCCGGCCAGGTTTCGTTGGCCCACAACGGAGTGCTGTTCCTCGATGAACTGCCGGAATTTCGCCAAAACGTCCTGGAGGGCTTGCGCCAACCGCTGGAGGACGGCCGGGTCACCATCGCCCGGGCCCAGCAGAGTCTGCTGTTCCCCGCCTCCTTCATGCTGGTGGCGGCGTTGAACCCCTGCCCCTGCGGCCACTGGCCCGGCAGCGAAACCCACGAGTGTACCTGCACCCCGGCCCAGATCCAGCGCTACCGCCACCGGCTCTCGGGCCCGCTGCTGGACCGGATCGACCTTTACCTGGAAGTGGCGGCGGTGAAGTTTGAGGAGATGAGCGATCAGCGCCCGGCGGAGCCCTCGGCGGAGGTTCGCCGGCGGGTGGCCCGTGCCCATGAGATCCAGCGCCACCGTTTCCCCCGCCGTAAAACGGCCTTTTACAACAGCCGGATGAAGCCCGCCGATCTGGAAAAACATTGCCCGGTGGACCCCCGGTCCCGTCGCCTGCTGGAAGAGGCGGTACGCCGTTTCGGGCTGTCGGCCCGGGCCTACCACCGCATTCTAAAAATCGCCCGCACCATCGCCGACCTGGCCGCCAGCGACCATCTGCACCCCAATCATGTAGCCGAAGCCGTCCAGTACCGCCGCCTGGAAATCAAATAACCAAAAACAGCAAAATAAAAATCACCGCTCACACCAATGAATACCAGGCATCCCAAGCCAGGTAAACGTGCAGCAGTGCCGCAGGTTGTGGTGAGCGGCACGGCGCCGCGTACACCAGTACGTAAGCCGGGCCGATCGCCGCAAGATGCGGTACTGCTGCACGTTTACAGCATGTGATCTTGGTGCAGGGCCAGATACCACTCCTGCACCGACGCCAAAGGCGCCGGGTGATCGGCCAGCCAGGCCAGCAGCGCCTCAAAGCGCCCCACCGCCGCCGGGGCAAATTCCGGCTGCCAGGGCAGATCCCGCAGGGCCGTCAGGGCTGAAGCCAAATCCCGTCGATCCTGCAGACAGCACAGGCTGCCCGGATGCAACCGCCGCTCGGTGATCACCCCCGGTCCGGCAAAGGAGAAATCGTAAAACTGGGCCAGTTGCAGAAAAAACCCCCAATCCTCACCCAGCCCCGCCCGGCTGAAGCCACCGACCCGGCTAAAGGCCGCCCGGGTGACCGCCATGGCCGAAGGCACCAGAAAACACCAGCGCAGCAGGTCGGCAAAACAGTCCCCGTGGCAAACGCGCTTTTGGTCGGGAATGAAGAACTCGCCGCCGGTGATCTGGTCCCGATTGCGGGCAACCCCATAGGCCACCTGCCGGCCCCGCTTCATGGCGAGCAGCAGGCGCCGGGCATGATCGGAGGTCCAGCGATCATCGGAGTCCAAAAACATGATGATCTCGCCGGCGGCCGCCGCCACCCCGGCGTTGCGGGCCGCTCCGGGCCCCAGACCGGGCATCCTTACCAGCTTGAGATCGGGAAAACGGGAGGCCAGCAGGGAAGAGGTACCGTCCACCGAGCCGTCATCCACCACCACAATTTCTAGCCCGGTCCCGCAATCCTGCTGGGCCAGCACACTGGCCACGGCACCACTTACCATCTCCGCCCGGTCGCGGGTGGGAATTACACAACTGACCGGCATCCGCCACCTCCATGGAATGACCTTTCTTTCCCGTCGACGGTGTGGTATAGTTCCGGGAAACGGGATTTTTTTATAATCATCAAAAAGGAAGCAGAAAAGAGTGCTTAAACGGTGGTTTTGGCCGACGTAATGGTTTATAATCGTTACAATCTGACGCCTTGCCTTAAGTGCCGGCGGCACCTGACCCACAGCATAGCAGACGAGGTAACCCCATGGAAAGCGCGGAATTTCACAAGGCCCGAAAAAAGCTCAGCAAGACCCAGAAGGAGATTTCCGAACTGCTGGGCACATCCATCAAGGCCATCCACAGCTACGAGCAGGGCTGGCGTTCAATTCCGCCGCACGTGGAGCGCCAGATGTATTTTCTGCTCTCGCGCCAGCGCGAGCTTCACGAAAAGCCCCCCAAACCCTGCTGGACAGTCAAGAAGTGCCCGCCTTCCCGGAAGAAAAAATGTCCCGCCTGGGAGTTCCGGGCCGGCAAGATGTGCTGGTTCATCAACGGCACCATCTGTGAATGCCAGGCCCGTAAAAACTGGAAGGAAAAAATGGCGGTGTGCAAGAAATGCGAAGTGCTGGCCCCGCTGCTGACTTAGTCCACCACCCTGAATCGGATCAACCATGAGTGATGCTCGAACAGCCCGCCACGCGGATTACGCGATCAGACTGGTGGTTGCCTGCAAGTCGCCCGACCCGATGGTTATCGACCCTGATGAACGGCTATCATGAGTGAATACACCAGCCGCGATGCCTCCGGCGCTTCTGTTGGAATCGTGGAAAAAAAATATTATTCCTTTGCCCGGAAACCAACCGAAGCATTGGTGCTTGAAAGCGGCACCCGCCTGGGACCGGTGACGGTGGCCTACGAAACCTACGGCGAACTCTCCCCCAACAAGGACAACGCCGTTTTGGTCCTCCACGCCTTGACCGGCGATTGCCACGCCGCGGGCTATTACAGCAAGGCTGACGCCAAGCCCGGCTGGTGGGAAAACATGGTGGGACCGGGGAAGGGGATCGACACCGACCGCTATTTTGTGATCTGCTCGAGCATCCTGGGCAGCTGCGGCGGCACCACCGGCCCCTGTTCCACCAATCCGGCCACCGGCAAGCCTTACGGCCTGGACTTTCCCGTGGTCACCGTGGGCGACATGGTGGAGGTACAGAAAAAACTTATGGATCACCTGGGTATTGAGCGGCTGCTGGGGGTGGTCGGCGGCTCCCTGGGCGGCATGCAGGCTCTGGAATGGAGTCTGCGCTACCCGGACCGGGTGGCCGGGGTGATAGCCCTGGCCACCACCCTGCGCCATTCGGCCCTGGCCATCGCCTTCAACGAAATCTCCCGCCAGGCGATCATGGCCGACCCCAACTGGCGGGACGGCCACTATTACGACGGCGAAAAACCCAACACCGGCCTGGCGGTGGCCCGGATGATCGGCCATGTCACCTACCTCTCCGACGCCGCCATGCGCCGCAAATTCGGCCGCCGGCTGCAGAGCAAGGGTGATTTTTCCTTCCAGTTTGACGACATCGACTTCCAGGTGGAAAGTTACCTGCTCCACCAGGGCACCAAGTTTGTCGAGCGTTTCGACGCCAATTCATTCCTCTATGTCACCAAGGCGGCCGATTATTTCGATCTGGAACAGCGCGGCGAGGCCAACTCGGCAGTCAAGGCCTTTAGCCGGGCCAAAGCCAGTTTTTTAGTGGTTTCGTTTACTTCGGACTGGCTGTATCCCACCTACCAGTCCCGTGAACTGGTCCGGGCCCTGAAGAAAAACCGCCTGGATGTAAGTTTTTGCGAGATCAAGGCGGACAGCGGCCACGATGCCTTCCTGGTACCCAACAAGCGGCTCAGCCGCCTGATCGCCAATTTCCTGGAAAAGGTGCAGAGTGAAAACGACAGCTGAACAGACCATGCGTTTTGATCTGTCCGTGATCGCCTCCTGGATCGAGCCGGGCAGCAAGGTTCTGGACCTGGGCTGCGGCGAGGGAGATCTGCTGGCGTACCTGCGGGACAGCAAGTCGGTGGAGGGCACCGGCATCGAAATGGTGGAGGCCAAGGTTCTGCGGGGGATTGAAAAGGGGCTGACGATACTGCAGGGCAACATCACCGAAGAGGTCCGGGATTACGCTTCCGGCACCTTCGATTACGTGATTTTGAGCCAGACCCTGCAACAGGTCTACGCCCCAGCCCAGTTGCTGCACACCCTCCTTGACATTGGCAACCAGGTGGTGGTCAGTTTCCCCAACTTTGCGCACTGGTCGTGCCGCCTCCAGCTG
>PWOG01000250.1 GCA_003557565.1 Desulfobulbaceae bacterium | reverse complement strand
CGATGGTAACGGTGTCGGTGTCGTGGCTGATCTCCTTGCCCAGGGCAACGGGGCTGCTGATCGCCACCACCGTGGGATCCCGCTCGTCATCGGGTCCGGCGACTCCGCCCGGGCCGTAGGGATCGTCGCTGAACGCGGTAACACTTTCAGTTTCATGCTCCGGATCTTCCGGATCGGTGATATCGGCGCTGAATTGCGCCTGGTTAATTACCTCGCCGTCCTCCAGGGGAAAAAGCAGGTCGATGTCGAACTCGATCACGATCTCTTCACCGACATTGATATCCCGGGGGTCATCATTAAAAATATTCAACTCGCCCGTGGTGTGGTCAAAATCATAATCGGCGTCACCTGGGATGCTGACTATCTCAAAGGAATCAAAATCGAAATAAACGCCGTTTAGTTCGTCGCTGATCACCAGATTTTCGATAATCTGATCGACGTTGAACAGGCGTAACCGGTAACGCAGGGTATCGCCGGGCACGGCGGAGTGAGCGGGATAGACGCCTGAGGTCAGGTTGGTGACGGTTTTTTGAAAGTAATATCCCGACAGGGCCGTGTAGATGGTATAGCTGTCTTCATGATCGTCGATGTCCGGGGTGCCGTCGGTGAGCTCCTCGTGGTAGTGGCGGCGGTCATGGGGAGGATCGTAGGCACCGTCGGCACTGAACCACTCGGTGGCACCGGCCACATTGGTCAGGGCGGCCCCGTCCTGGGTGGAATCCTGATCAAGCTGACTCTGATAAGTTATAATCAGATGTTGACCAGGCTCGACGGCGCCGCCTTCCGGGGTCATGGAAAACGTAAGCCGGCACTCCTCATCCTCGCCGTCGTAACCGGTCCAACTGAGTGTATAATGATCGCCTGCGGTCAACTCCCTTACCTCGGTGCTGCCGTCGGAGGCAAAAATGCCGGCGGTCAGTGCCGTGGTGGGGTCATATTCACACATCCCGGCATAGGTATCGGGAATGAGGGGATCGGGGTCGGTAAACACCTGCCGGAGGGGAAACTGGTCCAGAACCGTGACCTCCCAGGCGGCACCGCCACCCACGTTATGCGCATCGATGGTGAAGGTGGCAATGTCATCCAGGTTAATGGCGGTATCCGGGCTGCTCTTGGTGACCACGAAATCAGGCTCAGCGATGGTCATGGGATCGGAGGCGCCGTCTTCCCCGGGGAGCGGATCGAAGTATTCCTCATCCTCCGGGTGGTCCGGATGGTGCAGATACCGCCCGAACTGCCACTCGGCGGTGTTGACGAACTGGGCCCCCGCCACGTTGTTGGCGGTATCGTCAAGCACCACCTCGATCTCGAAGGCTATCTGCTCACCAGCCTCGATGATGGAATCACCGAAATCGAAGGTGAGCAAGCCATCGTTATGGGTGAAGGTATAATCCACCCCGTCGGGAAGACCATCAACCTCGTGTCCCATATAAGTCAGGTCCACGGTGCTGCCGTCCACCCCCACGGCGGTCAGGTCATCCCAGATGACCACGCTGTGCAGATCATCATCGGACGGTGCTCCCGCGGGGAAATCCATTGAGGGCAGGGTGAGGGTGTAGAGGAAGGGCTCCCCAATGCGCGCCGTGGGTTCTGGGGATTGCTTATCGATGGTCTCGGTGGGGATAAGAAAGTCGATGCAGCTTTCAAAAGCTGATCCTGTGGAATTGACGGCCCAGAATTTATGCTCATGCTGGTTGGTACACGCCAGGTTACCATCGTAGTGGACGTTATCGAAAACGATCAGCCAGGGCCCCGGCGCACCTTGCGGGTAATTGAGATTGGAGAGATCCAGTGGCTGCCAGTTGCGGAACTCACAGTCGGCATCGACCTTGAACTGGGAATCAAGGTCGTAATCAATGAGGTTCCCGTCGAGCACATAACGCTCTTTTACAGGATCCCACTCTCCCTCTTCGGAGCAATACATGTCCGCCAGCGCCGGCGGTGCTGCCATCATCACCAGGGACAAGAGCAAGAGCAGAGGAAACAAAAGCTTGAAGCCAGGCGTCATCATAAAATGGGAAAAGCCTGAGCGTTTGGAAACCATGGAGTTCCGGGGTGACCGCGGGCCACCGGCCGCCCCCCTGGCGGTGCCCAAGAGCTGACCGTTAACAATCCCCGCTGGCATGGCAAAAAGTGCGACCAGCAGAGTGCCGATGCAACTAACCCATTTATTGGACATGGTTTTTCTTAGCAGCATGGCCGTGGTTAATATCCCTCGTTAAAAGCCGCCAGTTGAGGCTGAACGCCGACAGCTATCCCGGCATCGCCGTTAGCGGCGGAGTGGATCGACTGATCGAGAAAGATAATAAGAACTACTGCCATGAATGTGGTGAAACGTGAATTGCTCCCTTCCATACAGCACCCCGCATTGTTTGCGGCCGTACGGTCGTTTCACCACGGGTGAAATGATCCGTTCGGCAACCCCGCTGTCCGTCCTCGCCAGTTGTGAGGGTTAGGACCGGTGGCTTTGCGTCCCACGCTTTCGCTGTGGTTTGCCATTGTCGTCGGATATTTTATGAAAACAATACGTGACAGGCACCAAACGGGGCCGGGTCACTCAATAAAACAAGCGGTTCTTTTCAGCCAAAAGGCCCAGGTGTTGCCAATGGCGCCAAAGCCGTCACGCACGACGGCATCAACGCCGGATCAGCAACCGGAACGAAATGCCGCCTGGTGCCCATAGACGCCATGATAAGGCGAAAATGACCAGCGCACTGGTAAAAGAATTAGATCAACTGCCAGGGATGAGGTGAAACGTGCTACTCCTCCTTCCATACAGTACCCCGCATTGTTTGCGGCCGTACGGTCGTTTCACCCCCGGGTGAAATGATCCGTTCGGCAACCCCGCTGTCTGCCCTCGCCAGTTGTGAGGGTTAGGACCGGTGGCTTTGCGTCCCACGCTTTCGCTGTGGTTTGCCTTTGTCGTGGACAGCGTGACGATACAAAATGGGCATTGGCTCCATCCGGTGCCAATGCGGCTCTACTTTACTCTCTCTCTTTGCGCCCGGAAAGCGTAGCCGCTGGATCCCGTCTTGATATCGGGGATATCGGGGATATCGGGGATATCGGGGATCGCAGCAGGTAAATATTCTGCTTACCTGACAGGCACAGAATAGCCGAAATTTTATAACCTGCAACCATCTCTTGCATATTTTAATAATTTTTTTTTACTTTCCACCCTCGCCCAACCAACCAAAACTCCGGCATAATTATAAATTTTGATTAACATTATCAAATTATCTCGGAATCTCAACCTTGTTGTGTTTTCCTGTATCTACCGTCGAATAAGGCACCCGCCCCCGGCGAGTCTTTCTGGCCAGGAAACAAAAGGCGCGCCGTTGGCGCAAGCACGGATTAGACGCTTGCCAAAGTGCGGGGGGATACTTATATTCCCATCCTGATTGATGCGTTAAAAAATGTGTTTATTTGGGTTTACCAGACCCTGACCAGAGAGGAAAATCGAGTCATATGGACTACTACGAAGCTTTAGGGGTTGACCGCAGCGCCAGCCAGGATGAGATCAAGAAGGCCTATCGCAAGCTGGCGCTCAAATATCACCCCGACCGCAACCAGGGCAACAAAGAGGCGGAAAACCGCTTCAAACAGATCAGCGAGGCCTACGCGGTTCTTTCCGACCCGGAAAAGCGCAAGCAGTACGACACCTACGGCTCGGAGGATTTTCAGCAGCGCTATTCCCAGGAGGATATTTTCCGCAACGCCGACATCAACGACATCCTGCGGGAGTTCGGCATCAACCTGGGCGGCATGGGCGGTGGCCGGGCCTCTTCTCGCGCCGGCATGGGGGGTGGCCCCAGCTTTTTCGACGACCTCTTCGGGGTCGGCGGCATGGGCGGCCAGACCCAGGATTTCCGCCAGTTCCGCCAGGACCCGCGACAACAACAGCGGGTTAAAGGCAACGACTTAAGCCTGGAGATGCCGGTCACCCTGGAGGAGGTACTGCACGGCAGCGAAAAGACCATTTCCCTGGGCCGCGGCGGCGGCGCCGACAAGGTCTCGGTGAAGATCCCCGCCGGCATCGAAGATGGCAAGAAGCTGCGGATCAGCGGCAAGGGAGCGCCCTCTCCCATGGGCGGCCCGCCGGGCGATCTGTTGCTGCTGATCCGGGTCAAGCCGCACCCCGTCTTCGAGCGGGATGGCCGGAACCTGATCGTGGACCATGATGTTCCCGTCAGCGGGGTGCTGCTGGGCACCGATATCGCCGTTCCCACCCTGGAGGGGCGGAAGCTGAAAGTGAAGGTGCCGGCGGGCAGCAAACCCGGGTCCAAACTGCGCCTCAAGAGCCAGGGACTGCCAGCGGCCACCGGCGGCCAGCGCGGCGACCTGCTGGTCCGGATCAACGTCAAAATCCCCGAAAAACTCAGTTCCGAGCAGCGCAAGCTGGCGGAAAAACTGGCGGCGGCCGGTCTTTAATGGGAAATGGGAATAGGGAGTAGGACACGGGCCGTCAGCCCGTTAAGTGATCACGGGGGCGAAATGGTAAGCGCCCGCAGAGCGCCGCAGGTTGTGGTGAGCGACGAGGCGGCGAAGCGTACATCAACACGTGAGCCGGCCCCATCGCCGCTTATGGCGGTGCCCTGTGATCGCTTACGTTAGCCCAGCAGGCGCTCCAGGGCCTCCCGGTAGCGGGCGGCGGTTTTGTCGATGATCTCCGCCGGCAGGGGCGGCGGCGGCGGACTTTTGGGCCAGTCCAGGCCAGAGAGGTAATCGCGCAGGAACTGCTTGTCGAAGCTGGGCTGGGGGCCGCCGGGGTGATACTGGTCCGCCGGCCAGAAACGCGAGGAATCGGGGGTCAGCACCTCGTCAATCAGGATCAGCCGATCGTTTTCATCAAGGCCCAGCTCAAACTTGGTATCGGCGATGATAATCCCCCGATCCAGGGCATAGGCTGCGGCCATGTTATACAGTGCCAGGCTGACCTCCCGCACCCGGCCGGTGAGTTCTACCCCCAACAGCTCTTCCATCCGGGCCAGGGAAATATTTTCATCGTGATCACCCAACTCGGCCTTGGTCGAGGGGGTAAACAGGGGCTTGGGCAGTTTTTCCGACTCCCGTAGGCCGGGCGGCAGCTCAAAGCCGCAGACCGTGGTATCCTGCTGATAGGCCTGCCAGAAAGAACCGGAGATATAGCCCCGGACGATGCATTCCACCGGCAGGGGCCGGGTCTTTTTGATCAGCATGCTGCGGCCTTGCAGCTCTTGCCGGTAGGGGGCGCAGACGGCGGGGAAATCCGCCGGATCGGCGCTGACCAGGTGGTTTGGAATGATATCGGCCAAGTAAACAAACCAGAACCGGGACAGGGCGGTCAAGATCCTGCCTTTTTCTGGTATGGGCTCGGCCATGACCACGTCATAGGCGGAAATCCGGTCGGTGGCCACCATCAGCAGGTGCTGGCGGTCCAGATCGTAAAGGTCGCGGACCTTGCCCCGGTGCAGCAGGGTAAGATCCGGAAAGTCGGTGCGATAAACGGTTTTGGTCATCTGCTTACCTTGGGTAATGGTTGGCGGGCGCTTACCATTTTGCCCCCGTGATCACTTCGGTTCCCGCTTACGGCACAAACCATGTGATTGGTTACCAACGGACTTATTCCACACCATGGGTACAGGGAGCAAGCTTTTTGTAATCAGATTTTTTACTCCGGCATGGGCGGGGTGGCTCCGCTCCGGGAGGCTACGTAGGCGCCGCGCCGGTTGGCCCGGGCCAGGATCTCCGGCCAGGGCAGCTGTTGCCGGTGGGCGGCGATCAGGGCGGCGAAAAAGGCGTCCCCGGCCCCCACCGTATCCGCCACCGTCACCGGCTCACCGACTCCCTGCCAGGTACCTTCCGCTGTTTGGG
>PWOG01000284.1 GCA_003557565.1 Desulfobulbaceae bacterium | reverse complement strand
TCTCCCAGAGCGCCGATGAGCCCGCCACCCTGGCCACCATCCGCGATTTTTACCGCGCCCACGACTACCTGCTGGACCCCCACACCGCCGTGGGGGTGTATGCCGGCCTGGCCTGCCGCCGGGACAACGTTCCCCTGGTCTGCCTGGCCACGGCTCACCCCGCCAAGTTCGGGGAGGCGGTGGCGGCCGCCATCGGCCGCCCCCCCGAGTTGCCGCCGGCTTTGGCCGAGTTGAAGGACAAGGAAAGCCGTTGCCAGGTGCTGGCCGCCGATGAACAGGTGATCAGGGAATTTGTGGACCGCCACGCCCTGTAACCCAGGCACCGACAACCCGGCGCGCCCGTTGCCGGGGCAGCGGTGTTTACAAGCAGACAGGAGGCTTAGTTTGCCCGCAACCGAGCAATCGTCGACGTCGTATGAACAGCGGGTGGAGGCCGCCCGCCAATTCCTGGCCGCCCGGCTGGCCGAGGCTCCGGAACTGGTGCTGATTCTGGGCTCCGGCCTGGGCGCCGTGGCGGACCTGGTGGAAAACCCGCGGGTATTACCTTACGGGGAAATTCCCCATTTTCCCCGCTCCACCGTGGCCAGCCATGCCGGCAACCTGGTTTGCGGCCGGCTGGGCGGCAAAACCGTGGCGGTCCTGCAGGGGAGGTTTCATTATTACGAGGGTTACAGCACCCGGGAGTTGACCATGCCGCTCAGGGTGCTGTCCCGGCTGGGAGCCCGCACCCTGGTGACCACCGGATCCGCCGGCGGCCTCAACACCGATTATGCCCCCGGCACCCTGATGCTGCTTAATGATCATCTCAACTTTATTCCCGACAACCCCCTGCGGGGATCCAATATCGAGGAGTGGGGAGAGCGGTTCCCGGATCTGTCCCAGGCTTATGACCCGGAACTGCGCCGCCTGAGCCGGGACTGTGCCCGCCGCCTGGGCATTGACCGGCTCCGCGAAGGAGTGTATGTGGCCGTTGCCGGCCCCAGTCTGGAAACCCCGGCGGAGACTCGCCATATCCGCAATTGCGGGGCCGACGCGGTGGGGATGTCCATGGTGCCCGAGGTCATCGTGGCCCGGCATGCCGGCATGCGGGTGCTGGGCCTGGCGGTGGTGGCCAACGTCAACGACCCCGATAATCAGCAGCCCATCCTGTTTGAAGAGATAATTCGTGAAACCGAGGCCTGCGGCCGTCGGGTACAGCAGCTGTTGCAGGAGGTTCTGCCGCGGCTTTAATGAGGTTAATGCAATGATAATGCCGGTGGCAACGGCGATGAATCCAGCGGCGATGAGCTGGTTTGTTATTGCTTTGGTTATACCCGCAAGGATATACAACGGGACTGGTGGAACCATAATGGCAGGTCGACAATTCTTGAGGCCATTGGGGCGGCCAAAAGGGCCGGCGGGTGTGATTGCGCCCGGAAAAATCCCCAGGGGCGTTGATGCCTGGCCGACGTTTGCCGGGTAGTGGACGAAATAACCAAAAAACAGAAGAATGAAAGAAAGCATGAATGAAGCCCCCATCGACCTGTTGCTGACCGCCGACCGGGTGCTGACCCTGGATAAGCAAAACCGTGAAATCAGTGACGGCGCGGTGGCGGTGCGGGGCAGCGAGATCGTCGCCGTCGGTCCCGCCACCGAATTATTGTCGCGCTGGCCCGCCGCTCCCCGGCTGGACACCCCGGGGGGGCTGCTCATGCCCGGCCTGGTCAACGCCCATACCCACGCCGCCATGAGCTGTTTCCGGGGCCTGGCCGACGACCTGCCCCTGATGACCTGGCTCACCGAGCATATCTTTCCCGCCGAGGGCAAGCTCACCGGCGAAATCGTTTATCATTCGACCATGCTGACCATGGCCGAGATGATCCGCTCCGGCACCACCAGTTTTTGCGATATGTACCTGTTTTCCGCCGAGGTAGCGGCGGCCGCGGCGCAAAGCGGAGTGCGGGCCTGGATCGGCGAGGTTCTCTACGACTTCCCCTCTCCCTGCTACGGCGAGCTGGAAAACGGTTTTTCTTATCTTGACCAGCTGTTTGCCGATTACGCCGGCCATGAACTGATCAGGATCACCGTCGATCCCCATGCCGTCTACACCTGTTCCCCGGAACTGCTGGGTCGGCTCCACGACTTTGCCCGCCGTCATGACACCCTTTACCATATCCACCTGGCCGAAACCCAGGACGAGGTTAACGGCTGCCTGGATAAATACGGCAAAAGGCCGGTTGCCCATCTCGACGACCTGGGGGTGTTGGACGGGCGCACCGTGGCCGCCCACGGAGTCTGGCTGGAGCCCGGCGAGATCGACCTGTTGGCGGCCCGCGGCGTCAAGGTGGCCCATTGCCCCGAGAGCAACATGAAGCTGGCCTCCGGAGTAGCCCCGGCGCCGGAATTACTGGCCGCCGGGGTTGCGGTGGGGCTGGGTACCGACGGGGCGGCCAGCAACAACGATATCGATCTGTTCGGGGAAATGGACATGGCCGCCAAGCTGCACAAGATCAACAAGATGGATCCCACCGTGATGGCCGCCCCCGAGGTGCTCAAGATGGCCACGACCGGCGGCGCCCGGGTTCTGGGGGCCGAAGACACCATCGGCAGCCTGGAGCCGGGAAAGAAGGCCGATTGCATTGTCCTTGACCTGCGGCAACCCCATCTCACCCCCTTCTATCATGCCGCTTCCCATCTGGTTTACGCCGCCCGGGGCGGCGATGTCGTCCACTCCCTGATCAACGGCCGGCTGGTCATGAAAAACCGCCGCCTGCTGACCATCGACGAAGAGGCCCTGGCCCTGCGCCTGCGGGAAATCCAGGCCAGAATGGCCGAAATGCCGACCTGAGCAGCCAGCCCGGCACTTCCCATGTAACCAACAAGGAAGACTCCGGGAAAACTTGCTGAGCTGAGAAGGCCTGGCAACAGCCCGCCGACCGCCCTGGCCGGCAACGCCAAGGCAAAAAAAATTATCAATCGCGCCCAGTCGGCGCCAATTATTAAAACAAATACAACGGGAGACAACCAAAGATGGAATGCAAAATGCTGGAGGAAGAACAGGCCACGGGAAAAACGGCGGAACTCTACGAGGATATCCGGTCCAAGTTCGGCATGGTACCCAACTTCTTCAAGGCCCAGGCGGCCGTTGATCCGGACTGGGCGCTGAACAACTGGGTCCGGGTCAAGCAGATCATGCTGAAGGAGGGGGCTCTGGACCGCAAGACCAAGGAGCTCATCGCCATGGTGGTCGCCGTGATGACCAACTGCCAGTACTGTCACCTGGCCCACAAGACCATGGCCATGATGGCCGGGGCCACCGAAGAAGAAATCAACGAAACCGCCATGGTCATGGAGCTGTTCACCAGTTTTTCCTCCATTGCCAGTTCACTGGAGGTCCCGTGCGACGTAACACCAGTCATGGTGCAAAAATGAAAGCCGGGCCGCGACCTAAAACCGTCGTGGCCTGCCAGGTGCCGGTGCCCGAACTGCAAGCCGTTCTGGGCTCCCGCGCACCTTTATGTGGAAGTCAGGTCCTTTGATCTGAGTTCCTTGCAGGAGCACGTTCAACAGTGGTTTTCTTGATCCCAGTGACTGCTTGCCTCTGTTGAATCCTGGGGCACTCCCCACGTTTTCTATGCCGTCTTCGATGCCCTGTTTCAGGGAGTAGGTGCAAAGACCTTGGTCATGGCCTGGCCGAAAGGCTTGAAGTCGTTGTTCTTGGTCTGGTCGATCAGGATGTTGCGGTTGGCCAGGCCGTGGTGGCGGCAGTAGAGTTTCCAGAGGATTTCAGAGGTGGGAAAAGGAGACTTCTTCTCGCACCTGCCGCAGCAAGTCCCACCCGTCCCCTGTGGTGGACGGAGTGATGAACTTGGTGCAGATCACTATCACCATCACCCGCACTCATAACCAATCAGCCAAGCATGAAACGGCTGAAGGCTGGCCTTCCCGCATATGAATAAGATTTTCAGGTTCCGCTGCGAACCAGGCAAAAGTGTCCCAGGCCAAGGCGCCTACCGTTTTCTTGAAGGCAGGGTGGCTACGGTCAAGGTATGCCGTGACGAAAGCTACTTGCTCAGGTGGAAAGCCTGCTTTCTTGGCCAGGTCACTCAACGCCTCTTTACGCTCTTTTGAAACCGGTCCGGCAGATGCCACAACCTCAATGAAGGTGAGAATCGGATGCTTGAGCCCAACATCGGCAAGTATGATGTCCGGCAGATTTTTTTGAACCTGGATATGTAATCCGATTGATACTGCAAGTTCATCGTCACGGCTGACAACTTTGTTGCGACTTTCGCTAAGAAAAACAACGCCGGGTTTTACCAGAAAACGAGGCGCGAAAATTTCGATGGCAGCCTTTGAGATCACCGAACTGGGGCCGGGAGCCATGCGCCTGGTTTCACCGTTGGGAAACTTGACCATGATATTTTCACCGCCGGCAATAGCGCCTTTACGCACCATGGTAATCCGGGCCAGCGCTCCAGCGGTCAAATGTTGGCTTTGCCAAGCGGCAATGGCTTGAGATAGCGCTTTACCTGTTAGTTTGGGATTGAAAAGTGCGGCAAAATCAGCTGTAAGAGCGTATCGCGGGGCGGGAGATGTCGTGGCAATCCCGTCCCGTTCTATTACTACACCGTTTGCTACCAGTCCCGAACGGATAGTGTCGTCGCGAATAGATTCTCGCGTGTTCACGGCGTACCAGCGACCGGCAATTTGTTCTTTGCTGCTTTTTAGCGATTTCCTGTCCCAAGCTTTACGGCTGTCGTCATCTTTCTTCTTGGCTTGGACATCCGTCATGCGTGTCACCTGGTCCGGCCTGATCCAGTTATCATTCCCGGCAACAGCACCAGCGTAAAGCATCACGAAGATCGTTTTCGCGGCTATTTCCCACGTACAGTTATTACGGTTGGGACTTCCTTCGGGGAAAATTTTTTGGAGGCGTTTGTGGATTTCCGAGACCGATGGCAGAGGTGGCAGAGGCATATTATTCTCCGCTGTAAAGACGCTTCACTGCGTGTTCAATGACGGATGGCTTTGCTTTTCGTGTGATCAGTCGTTCGACCTCGGCAAGCTGGTCAGGGTCGGGCAAAGGCAAAGCCGCCAATTCGTACGCGGAAACGGCCACGCTTCCGTTGAGACAGCGGAAAAGCTGATCGACAACCTGGGTGTTCAAAAGCGAGGCCAGGGTGGCCGGCGACACCCTGGGTTTATCGTCTATGGGACGGATCATGTTTAAATGGTTTTCAATAACAACCTTACCGAATCTTTCGATAAACGATACCGGCAGTTCGGCTGCAATAAGGCGCCGAGCCTGTTCTTTGGCGGTTGTCCGCTGAAGTAGAACGCAGTGGTAATCGGTGAGTAGCCATTTTTCGTTGTCTTGCGGCTCAAAAAAAGGCTTGTGGTTACGTTTTTGGGCCCGGAACTCAAAGCACCCTTCCGGGCGCACAGATTCCGCCCATATCAGAGGGAAGCGTCCCTCGCCCGGCTTATCCCGGAGGCTGGTCTTGTGGCGGTTCCATACGAGGGGGCCAGTGCTCACTTTGTAGCCGTAGTCTTTCAAGCGGTACGGCAATTTTTCTGCCATACGAACAAGTTTGCTCTGTGCCACAGTGCGCGGTATAAGCCAAGGCTCATTCGGCGAGGCAGGCAAGCTGAATGAACCGGCGGCGGTTACTTGAATTCCGCCATTTGAGATTGGAGCAACAAAATATACCTGCCCCACGTCTGCTTTTCTGCCACGCCGATAAGTGGCCAGTAGTGTCTCTTGCAGGACGTCGGCGAATACGGCTTTACGTTCTGTGACAAAATCGATGCTGGCAGGAGGGGCTTCTTGCGCTAAAAGACCCCGAAGAGCTTTGTAGTATTCTCCGGCCAGAAAACTGGTTGGTG
>PWOG01000209.1 GCA_003557565.1 Desulfobulbaceae bacterium | reverse complement strand
TTGATTCCACACGGATTGCTCATACACTTCCACCCCCATCTCCCGGCAAACCCGGATGGTGTGGCCGGTGCCGCCGGCAAGCGGGTTTGCCGGGTTGGTGAAGAAGAAGGCGAAGTTGGCCGGCGAAATTCCCAGCGAAGGGGCGCCCACCACTTTCAGGGCGTCACGCATCAGGTACATTGCCTTGTTGGTTAAGCGATTGCGGCCCCGCTCCAGGAAGCCTTGCACCAGGTTATGCAGATCCGGGGAGGAGGCCAGGGTAACCTTTGCCACTTCGGCAAGCTCTTCCGTGGCCAGATCGGCCAGGGAGAATACCCTTGCCTGGGGCCTGAGCCGTTTTTTGCCGACACCGGGGTAAGGGAGGATGTATTCCAGCCGGTTGGGGTCAACCTCCGCCAGGCCCTGGAAAAAGAGGGAGTCCGAACCCTCGGCGTTACCGCTGCGGAAGATCGCCGCCGGCAATAATTCGGCCAGCCTGGCCGCCAGGGCGGGCAGGTGTGGGGCCGCCTCCTCCGGTACTTTGCGGGTGCCTTCAAGGAGAATGACCGGCTGCCGGTTTTTTTCAGCCTGTTCTACAAAAGTCCGCATCTTCATTTTTCCTCGCCATTACCGTAGTCCTCACTCGCCGCTCGGTTCAAAAAGACAGGAGTACTGCCTCACTCCATAACACACCTACCCCGTAACACAGTGTCCTGGTAAAAATTTTTTTGGGACTTTGGCTTTTTTCACCGGTCAGCTTGCTTTATTTTTCTGTTTTCCCGTCTCCCGCCGGCGGCCTTTGGTACAGTTCGGCCAACGCCTGGGCTTCGCGGGCTATTTCGTCGCGCAGGCCGGGGGGTTGCAGCACTTCGGCTTCGGCGCCGAACTGGAGCAGGCGGAGCTTGATTTCCCGGTAGTCGGCCACCGGCAGGGTCAGCAGCAGGCCGCCGTCCGGCGTTTCTTCCTGGCTTTGATCCGGGTGCCAGAGCTGTTCCTTTATCCAGGGGGCACGGGCCGGGGCGAAGCGGATGATTGCTGTTTCCGTGCGGCCTCCCTGGAAAATGCCGTAGGCGCCTTCCAGGTGGGGCAGCCATTCGTGGCGGGGGCGAGGGGTGAAGGTTTCTTCGTTGATCTGCGGGTTTTGCATCCGGGAGAGGACGAATTTGCGCCAATCGCAGCGCTTACGGCAGCGGGCCAGCAGCACCCAGTTGCCCAGGTAGTGTTGCAGGTGGTGGGGTTCCACCAGCCGGGGGTGGCAATTGCCGTTTTGATCGAGGGGGGATGAGTAATCGAAAGCAAAGAGGCGCTGTTCCAGCAGGGCTTTGGCGGCCGGACGAAAAACCTCGGCCGGAGCCGGGGCATAACCCGGCCAGGTGGCGGAAAAAAGTTGATCGAACTGGTCCGCCTCCAGGCCGCGATCGGCAATCTGCCGCAACAGTTTGCGATTGAGGGAGGCAATGGCCTGGCTGATCAGGCCGTCGGCACAGCAGGAAAGCAGATTCCTGGCCAGCAGGACGGCGAAAATCTCCTCCTGAGTGAGCCAGAGCGGAGGCAACTGGTACTGGTCGTCAAGGTAGGTATAACCACGGCGGGCGTGAACATAGTGCAGGGGGGCGTCGAACTCCACCCGCATGGCCTCGATGGCGCGGCCGGCGGTACGTTCGCTGATCCCAAACTCGGCGGCCAGGGCCGGGGCATTGGGAAAACGTCCCCGGCGAATCTGCTGATCAAACCAGTGGTAACGCGCATAAACCAGGTTGCTCCCCATAACGCTCCCCTTGCGTTAATGCCAACATGGTTGCCGGCCGTTACCTGAACGAACTTAAGAAACGGCTAGGCGGTTCGGCCCATAAACCCTAACCGGATTTCAAGTCAGCCGAAACGTTTTTCCGGCAAAAAATTATCCCGAAGGGTGAACCTGGGTTGCCGGAGCCGGGGCGGCGAGAGCCAGGGCGGCGCTGGCCAGGCTGAAGGCGGCCATTCCCAGGGCCAGAGCGGGGACGCCCAGGCCGCTGTCCAGGATCAGGCCGGCCAGGACCGGGGCCACGGCGGTGGCGGTGATCACCGCCGAGTGGACCAGGGAACGGATCGCCCCCAGGTGCAGCACTCCGTAACGATCGGCCCAGATGGTGCCGCCGGCGGTGGTGGCCAAACCGATGCTGCAGCCCAGCATGGTCAGGTAAAAAAACGGTATCCAGGGGGCGGCGGAGACCGCCAGCAGCAGCATACCCAGGAACATGGGCAGCAGAGCCAGGGGCAGGGCCCGTCCCGAACCGATCCGGTCCACCAGCTGACCTGCCACCATCAGGGTGAGAAAATGCCCCAGGGCAAAGGCGACAAAGGCGGCGGCCAACAGTTCCAGGGACCACCCCCGGGCGGTGGCGACGGCCGACTGATGAAAAAGCACGGCGGTGGCTACAAAGGGAGTGGCCAGCACCGCCGGCAAAAGAAAATAAAATCCGCGGTCTCTTAGGGCCTCTGCGCGGGTAAACTGATGCTGCACGGCCTCCCCTTCATGCCTGGAATCGCTCAATGGCGGGGGTTGCCGGCATAATGTCCGCAACAGGGGGAGAATCAGCAGCACCAGGATCAGGGAGGCGACCAGCCAGGGCCAGCGCCAATCGCCCTTGCTCATCAGAAAAACCGCCGCCGCGGGCAGTACGGCTTCGCCCAGGGGAATCCCCAGGGCCGCCAGGGCCACGGCCTTGCCCCGGTGGGCGGAAAAATAGCGGGCGGCGGTGGTCATCCCCAGATGGGCCACAAAACCCTGGCCGCCGAAGCGGATCAGCACCAGGCCGACAAACAGCAGCCAAGCGGCGGGGGCCAGGCCGATCAGCAGACAACCGGCGGCCAGCAGCGCCACCGCCAGGTTCACCGCCCGCCCCAGGGACCAGGTATCCACCAGGGAGCCGAAACGCAGCAGCAGCAGCGCCCCCGTCAGGGTGGCCCCGCTGTACAGGCCGCCGTACATGGTGTGGGAAAGGTTGAAAGCGGCCCTCAGTTCCTCGCCGAAGACGGAAAGATAAAAGGTCTGGCCGAAACCGGAGGTGGCCACCGCCAGCAGGGGAAATACGGCCAGGCGGGGATAAACGGCAAAGAGTACGGCAAAGCCGCGGAAAAAGTCCCTGATCACCGCAGCACCATCAACCGCCCGGCGAGCTTTTTTTGAGCTCGGTGGCGATAATGGCGGCGGCGGCGCTCAGATCATCGGACTCCAGGTGGTTGGTCACGGAAAAGCGCAGCCGGGCCTGCCCCGCAGGCACCGTGGGCGGCCGCACCGCCGCCGCGTAAATGCCCCGCTGCCGCAGACGGTCGGCGGCATCCAGGGTGGCCTGGTTGCTGCCCACGGTCAAGGGCACGATCTGGGACGGCCCCAGGTCGGCTTCAATTCCTCCCTGGGCCAGGCAGCTTTTGAAAATTTCCACCCTTTGCCACAACTCCTGGCGCAACTGTGGTTCTTCGGCCAGCAGCTCGACGGCGGCCAGGGCGGCGGCGGTGGTGGCCGGGGGCAGGGCGGTGGAAAAGATAAAACTGCGGGCCCGGTTGAGTAGAAAGGAGATCAGCTGGCGGTCGCCGGCGACATAGGCCCCGTAACTGCCCAGGGCCTTGCCCAGGGTTCCCATGACCAGATCCACCCGTCCGGCCAGGTCTTGGGCCTCCAGCAGGCCGGCCCCTTTGTCGCCGAAAAGTCCGGTGGCGTGGGCTTCGTCCACCAGCAGCCGGCAGCCGTAGCGTTGCTTGAGCTCCACCACCTCGGCCAGCGGACAGATGTCGCCGTCCATACTGTACAGCGACTCCACCACGATCAGGGCTTCCTTCTTGCCCCGGCGGCGTTTGAGCAGATCCTCGAGATGATTGGTGTCATTGTGGGCAAAACGGTGCAGACCGGCGCCGGACAGCCGGCAGCCGTCCAGAATACTGGCATGGTTGATCCTGTCGCTGAAAATTACGTCATGGCGCCCCACCAGGGCCGGAATGATGCCGATATTGGCCAGATAACCACTGCCAAACAGCAGGGCCGCCTCCTGATCCTTAAGCCGGGCCAGGGACTGTTCCAGCTGGCGGTGCAGATCAAAATCTCCGCTCATCAGCCGGGCCGAGCCGGCCCCGGTGCCGTAGCGGCTCAGGGCATCGACCGCCGCCACCAGGGTCATGGGATGCCGAGTCAGGCCGAGGTAATCGTTGGAAGAAAAATCCAGCAGATCATGGCCCACCGCCGCCGATTCCGGCTGGTCGGCGCCGGCGGCCTTTGGACCGTCACCATCGGGCTCCGGCAGCCGCACCCGGCCGCCATCGGGGTGATCCAGACCAGGAAGCCGCCGCAACCGGGCATCTTTTTGCTGGCGCTGGAGAAACGCGGCGATATCTACCATCTAAAGACCTCTTGGGGGATAGAACGGGTTTAAGCCCAGAGTTTTTGCATTTCTCGGGCAAACTTGCGGTCAGCCTCGACACTGCGTCCCCGCTGGGTGAGATACCCCCCGATCATCATGCCGTCGGCGCCGGCCATAAAGGCGGCGGCGAGAAAATCTTCCAGGACCACTTCCCGTCCCCCGGCCAGACGAATACAGACCGTGGGCAGCAGCAGCCGAAAGATGGCGACGCTGCGAATAACTTCCCGCACCGGCAGGGGCTCGGTACCTTCCATGGGAGTGCCCGGCAGGGGAATGAGGAAATTGAGCGGCACCGAGTCCACCGCCAGCTCCCGCAGACTCAGGGCCATGGCGATCCGGTCGGCCTCGCTTTCGCCCAGGCCGAAAATACCCCCGGCGCAGACCTCGAGCCCGGCGTCGCGGGCCGCCCGGATGGTGGCCACCCGGTCGGCAAAGCTGTGGGTGGTGGTAACCTGGGGGAAAAAGTGCTCCGAGGTTTCCAGGTTGTGATGATAACGGCTCATCCCCGCTTCCTTGAGGCGCTGCAGGGCATCACGATCGAGAATCCCGAAGGAACCGCAGAGTTTGATATCCACTTGCCGCCGCACCGTCTCAATTCGGTCCGCCAGCTCTTCGATTTCGGTGGCGGTGAGCCCCCGGCCGCTGGTAACCAGGGAAAAACGCGACGCTCCGGAGTCCTTGGCGGCTTGTGCGGCGGCCACGATCTCCTCGCTATCCTTGAGGGGATAAATCGGCGCCTCGGTTCGGTAATGGGACGACTGCGCGCAGTAACGGCAATCTTCGCTGCATTTGCCGGACTTGGCGTTAATAATGCTGCAAAAGGAGAAGGAATCCCGGCGGTGGGCGACCTTGGCCGCCGTCGCCCGGGCCAGCAGCTCGGCGGTGGGCAGTTGCCGCCATTGCTCGACTTCCACCTGCATATTCATGATCTTTCCTCCTGGGGCCGGACTTTGACCTATTTCAAACCGAAAATTCCGCCCTTTCTGGCGGCAAAAGCCGGCGCCCGCCCTTCCCGGCGACCGCTGGGGCGCGGCTTTTTCTTCCTGGCCGCCGGTGGCGGCGGGACGATGGCAGCAAGATCCGGCAGCGGCTCTCCGGCCACGGCGGCCTGATACAGCTCGTAAAAGGCCAGACAGCGGGGGAAATATCCCCGTTTGGTCAGCCAGCGGGGCCAGGGGGGTGAATCCTGCCCCGCCTTTTCCGGCTGCGCCAACCGGGGATCGTGGGTCAGCAACAGGGGCAGGTTGGCCAACAGAGTCGCCAGGGATTCCTTGGTATTGCGCTTGATATTAAGGGGCGCCAGGACTGCGTCCAACTCTTCCCGCAACTGCCTGGAAAACCGATATGCCGACTTGCGGTCGGGCCGGTTTTCCAGCAGACCGAACCTGGCCTCGGCCCAGGGCAGCAGCAGCATGGCAAAGATGATCTCCTCGCTGGGCAGGTTACCGGCGGCCACGGCCCGGTCGATAACCGTCAGCAAATCCAGCAGCAGCCCGGTCA
>PWOG01000124.1 GCA_003557565.1 Desulfobulbaceae bacterium | reverse complement strand
CACGAACACCGAACGGGAAAAATCTTCAAAGCGGGTGGCCATCAGCACCCCGGCCATGATCACCAGGCCGGTAAGCACATTGGCCCACATGATATTGAGCAGGTCGATAACCCCGGTATAGCGCCACATTCCCCGGTAAAGCCCGAAAAAATAAAAAATCCCGATCTTTACCGGCAGCAGCCAGGGCAGCACCGCCCAGAAAGCGGCCATTTCCTTTGGGGTAATGACGAAATCATAACGAATGGCGTACGCCAACAGGTGAGCGGCCACCAAAAGCAGGATATCCCCTCCCAGCACCACCCAGAAACTCAACTTATTCATTTATGTATACCCCCCAACGCTCTCCTCCGTCACAAGTACAAAGGGAGACGTAAAAAACCTAATTCAGTTTGTCTTAATTGGTGGCGTGAGTTTGAAACCACTGGCAACCGAAAACAACGCGTAACAACCAATTACTGCAGGAAAGTGGAACCGCAGAGAGGACAGGCGCCGCGCAGCCAAACAAATTCGAGCCGTAATTTATCAGTAAGGCGGGCAAAATAGTGGCAATACGCGGACTAGCCGGGACAACCCCCCAAGATTATAGCAATCTTACCGAACACGAGATGGTAAGGCAAGAACCTTTTTAGCCCAGCAGGTGACAAGACCCCGGCCATTACCGCCAAACCATTTCCGCCACTCGCCGCGCTATTCCTTCATGAACACAAAAAAGCGGTGAAACAAATGCTCGTGTACCCGGAAGGTTCTGGCAAGGCTAACGGGGCCCTGGGCAAGCAGTTCCGCCGTCACCCGCTTCAAGGGGTAACCGGCCTTGTTAATCTCCCAGTAGTGCTGCCCCTTGGACTTGTGCCGCGGCGGGCGTAGGCGCAGCTTGGGAATCGAGAATCGCACGACACCAATACCGGGAAAATCAAGTGAATACGGCCGCCGCTTGGCCGCATCCGGCAGCGACAGCACCACCGCCTTGCCGGCGACCCGCGTCATCTCCCGGAAGGCCGCCAGGCTTTGATCGAAGGGCAGGTGCTCCAGCATCTGAAAGGCACAAACGACATCAAAGGCACCATCGGCAAACGGCAACTCAAACACCGAGGCGACATGGTCCGGCCGCAGCTCCGGGTCGATATCCAGGGTTTCGACCCCAATACCAAACGCCCCGGCCACGGCCTTAAACAGGCCGGGACCCGGGCCGATCTCCAGCACTCGTTCCGGCTGCAGCCGGGAGACCTCGTCGAGCTGGTACCACATACTGGCCCAGCGACGTTTATGCATATAGCGACCAAACTGATAATGCGAGCCGGCAACCTGAGGTTCAGGGGTCAAATCTTTATCCTTGACATTAAATTGACAATTTGAAATGACAGCGAAATAACTGGCAAAATTTGCTCAGCGACAAAGATATTCCAACTCCGCCAATAGTTTCTGCAACTTCGCATCGGCCGCCACCCTCTCCCGCAGTCGTTTCCGCCCCTGGCTCACCGTGCTGTAATCAACCCCCATAAGGGCGCCGATATCCGGGTTTTTCAGGCCGCCATATCGATAAAGGATATCCATGGTCATCTGCCGGGGCAACCCGGGGCGATGCAACAGTGTTTCCAGCGGCTCTTCCAGTTTCGCGGCAACAATCCGCAACAAGTCGTCTTTTTTCTTGTGCTGGCGGATGGTACCGACCGCCGGCCGTTCCCGGTCATTCTTATCCGGCAGCAACTTCTTCCGCACCCGTTCCACGAATCTTTCGTCACCCATGATGCTTTGGCCGATAATCTTCTCCCGGACCACCAAACCTTCCGACAAATCGATGCCGAGCCGGCGCTTATATTCGGCCCGGCCGGCAGGCGTATCACCACCATACTCCTCCAATGCCGGACCGTAGGTCACAAAATCCTGTCGCTTTTGGGTGGACAAATATCCCGGCAGGCTGCTCCACGGGTAATCAAGCAGAAGGGCAAACCGCTCCACCTGGTCCTTATCCTGCATACCGCCGATGCGCGCTGGACTCAAGTGAATATACCTGGAAACCGCCGACAGATAGACCTCGTTGTCGATTAATAAACTTTTGAAGCGGCCTTGATACAGATTGCCGGCCCGATCGTGCCGCCGATTGTAATAGTTAGTGTAAGAGATGTTGAAATGTCGCATGAACTCCGAAAGATTACCCAGGGGAGTTTCGGTCAGCAAATGGAAGTGGTTATCCATCAGCACATAGCTGTGCAGAATAACATCATAGTTGACCAAGGAACGGGAAAGGAGAACCAGAAACTGCCGCCGGTCGGCATCATCCCTGAAGATGAGACCACGTTCGTTGCCACGATGAGTAACATGGTAGACAGCGCCGGGATATTGAATACGAAGTGGTCGCGACATAGCTGAGAGCTATTTAGTGAACCTGGGGCCTTGTGTCAAGGATAAAGATTTGACCCCGTTACATAGAAGGCCAGGCCCAGCCACTCGCGTAGCACCATATGCGAATCCCGCAGGGCCTCCGCCGAGGGCAGGAAGTCCTGGGGGGCCGTACGGCTGGCGCTGTCGCGATAAAAATCCACCGGATATCGCTGCACTTCAAAGCCGGCCCGCTCAAACAACCATGCGGCCCGGGGCATATGAAAGGCGCTGGTGACCAGGATAATGTTTGGCGCCTCCCGGTTTCGGGCATCCACCCGCCGGTCGTGCCACAGCTCCCGCACCGCCGTGGCCTCGTCGTCGGTATTGCCCACCTTGCCGGTGACCAGCATGGCCTCGTCCGGCACCCCCAAAAGCCCGGCCCGCTGCCGCAGGAGTTCCCCCTCCGGCACCGCCTCCGGCCGCCAGGGTACCCAGCCGCCGGTGAACACCAGGTAAGGCGCCTTATTGGCCCGCCACAACTCCACTCCGGCCTCGAAACGATCCACGGCGCTGCCCCACTCACCCAGGGGCGCCCCGGGAACGTCACGCAACATGCCGCTGAGCACCACCACCGCCTCGGCCTCCGCCAGGTTCTCTGGCGGCACCCGCCCTTCCCGGCCTTCCTGCAGGACCAGCAGAGAATTGGCCACCACCGGCATACTGAACACCCACAGCAGCAGCACCCCGAGCAGCACTGGCAAGCGCCGCCGCAGCAGCAGACCAGCCAGCACCAGCAGCAAGCTCAAGCCCAGCGGCAGCACGAACACAGGCAGGATTTTATGAAGATACAGTGTGCCCATCAGGGGTCAAGTCTTGACATGACAGTTTGCTGTTGCCGACACAGCCTCTCTTTCCCCCAACGCAGTTTCAACCGCCGGATATTCTGACTGACCGCAGAGTAGTGAATGTTGCCGAAGCGGACCCCGATCTCCCGCAAGGTCAGCCCGGCTTCCTGTTGGCACAACCACATGGCAAAGGGACGCGCCTCGGCGGCACCGGTATTGCCACGGGCCAGGATATGCTCCACCTCCAGATCGAACCAGGCGGCCACGGCACGTAACAGCGCCTCGGGTTGTTGCAAGGGGCGGGTCTGGCGGCGAGGAACCTCCGGCAGACGGCGGCCACCACCCAACACGCGTTCTCGAAAGGCTTCCCGGCCCAAAATCGGTTCCTGGCGCTCCCGGGCATGGAAAATATCTACCACATCCTCCTCGCCGGACTCCACGAACGCCTGGTATCTCGCCGGAAAATCATGGGAACCGATGCCATTGCGAATGTCGTCAAGAACCAGCCAAGGTGGCGGCTCACGGTGCCCGGTGTAAACCGGGTAGCTGGACCACGGCCAATCGTCCAACGCCGTCACCAGGGGAGTCTCCCCCGCCACGGGATTACGGTGAATATAGCGGGAAAGCGACAGGAGATAGGCATCCGCTTCCACCAGGATAGCCTTGTAACGGCCTCGAAAAAGGGAACCGTCGGTATTGACCAGCCGATTGTGACGCTGGGTGTAAAGACCATCGATGTGACGCATTATGCGCGAAAGATTACCCAAAGGAGTACGGACCAGCAGGTGATAGTGATTGGGCATAAGGCAGTAGGCATGGACTTCAAGCTGAAAACGCTCGACAGCTTCGGCCATGGTGTCAAGAAAAGCCCGGTAAGCCGCATCTGCCGGAAAGGTGACGCAACGTCCACGGCCCCGGTTCATTACATGATACCAGGCGCCTTCATATTCAATACGCAGCGGGCGAGCCATGGCGACACTTTACTGCGACAACAACTGTCATGTCAAGACTTGACCCTAGCTCCAGCTAACCGCTTGACGCATATCCATGCTGTGGATATATTATGTATAAAACAAAGGAGGGCAAACCATGACCATGCACATCAATCTTTCGCCGGAGATGGAAAGCTTTATCAAGAGCAAAGTCGCCAGCGGCTCCTACGGCAATGCTACCGAAGTGATTCGTGATGCCATTCGCCGCATGCAAGCCGAGGAAATCCGTCTCGCGGCCTGGCACGCTGCCATCCAGAAAGGCGATGATCAACTCAACCGTGGCGAAGGGATGGACTACACCCCAGAGGCACTGGACAACATCACCCAAAGCGCTGTTAACGCAATGCACAGTGGCCGACCAATGGACCCTGATGTCCTCCCTTAGGCCTGCCAATCAAGCTCTCGCCGAGAGCACGGGCGGATTTCATTGACATACTGCGCTTTACCGGAGAAACTTGGGGCCACGCTCAACTCGTCGTCTACCGTGATAAGATCAACGACGCGCTCATGGCGCTCAGTAACAACCCGCAACTGGGCCATTGTCGAGACGACTTGCCCCCGACGCATCTGGTCTACCCGGTCGGCTCCCATATAATTGTTTACCGGCCGGGCAAAGACAGCCTTGGCGTCGTGCGCATTTTGCACCAACGCATGATCCTCGCCAGGCATATCCCGTAAAATGCCACGGTATTCCCCCCATTTTTAATGGACGCAAGAAGTAAACCACGCGAGACCACCAGGCCCAAGACAACTGTCATGTCAAGACTTGACCCCAGTTTGATGGCTACCTCATTCACCCAAATGGAGCGCGATACGCCGAATCAACGAGGAGTTATAATAGACCCCGTTCTGCTGCATGAGGGATGCCGTGTCTTGAAATGATTTGATAAGCCCAAGCGTTTTGGCCTTGGCAAGGATACCCAGTGTGCCAACCACATCGAGCCCAAGGTATTCCGCCACACTTCTTCCAAGCCGTTCGTCGATGATGACTTTCTCGGCCCTATCCCTCCGGGCAAGCAAAATCGTTTGTTTCTCCCCGCGATCAAGCTCGAACAAAATCGTCAACTCCGTGGCCGGATCATCAGGAACCGGAATAACCCAATCCAACTCAAGCAAAGAAGGAACAAAGACACGCCCACCTTCGGCGCACTCATCAACGACAGCTTGAGCGACACGAACCTCGCCGAATATTTTCGGCAATAGGTCCAGGCAACCGATGCCCGCCAGCGCGATGAAGGGGGTGGTGTTGGAATAAACAATCACAACAGGGAGGTCTCGCGGGAAAAATCTTCTTCATTGTCCTGCAGCAGGGTTGCGTCACCCTCCTGCATGGCCTGTATAAGAAAATGCACCCTGGGAACACCGAGCCAACGCGCTGCCATGCCAGAAGAAAGCTTGCCATCCTTGAACAGGGCAATAGCCGTTTCCTTTTTAATCAGCTTGGCAAATTGTCCGGCATCAAGATGGAGGCCAAGCAGTATTTCGCTTGGAAAATCAATTTCAACCACATTTCTCATGGCATCACCCCCAAAAAAATAATCTTCCCTGAATCGTGTACTATTATCGAACAGTAACTAAACCACTGCGGGAAGTCAACCGGCCAATTCCGTAAGCACCCCGGTATTCCCCCCATTTTTAATGGACGCAAGAAGTAAACCACTCGAGACCACCAAGCCCAAGACAACTGTCATGTCAAGACTTGACCCCATCCCCCTCACGCCCTGCCTGGTAGTAGAGGGCCAGGATGACCAGCGGGGTCCAGGCCAGCAGGATTGCTGCCAGGCCGT
>PWOG01000044.1 GCA_003557565.1 Desulfobulbaceae bacterium | reverse complement strand
GGTGATCACGGGGCCAAAATGGTAAGCGCCCGCAGGGTGCCGCAGGTTGTGGTGATCGGGCCGGCGAAGCGTACATCAGTACGTGAGCCGGCCCGATCGCCGCTTTCGGCGGTGCCATGTGATCGCTTAGCTTCAATGAAACCCGGGCAGCAGCCGGCGCAGGGCTGAAAACAGTGGTCCCAGCAGCAGTCCGGCGGCGACGGCGAAGCCCAGCAGCAGGGGCAGGGCCTGGCGGGCCGTACGGGGCGAGGTGCGCCGGTACAGGTAGTAGTAAACCCCCGCAGCCAGCAGGGCCCAGACCAGGATGGTCAGCCCCAGGCGGTATTCCAGATACCACTGCGGGCTGATGAGAAAGATGGGAATCAACCAGAACAGCAGGCTCAAAACCGCAACCCGGGCAATGTTCAGGGGGCGGAAGCGATAAAAACGTTCACCATGGGCATTGATCTCAGTCACCCGCTCCTTGAGCTTGCGGCTGAGCACAAAATCGGTATAGGCCAGCAGATATACCAGCAAAAGCCCAACAAACAGCCCCAACAAAAGTTGCATAAAAAAATCTTCCCCTTTTTGGTGCTAATTAACGATTAATCGGTGGGCCTGGATGGCTGCCCCCCACAGCCCGCTGTTTTCGTCATTGATCAGCCGCACCGGTACCTTGTTCAGCAGATGACCCATGGTGGGGGAGTGGCGAAATTCCTCGGCAAAGGCCGGATGAGAAAGCAGTTCCGGGGCCCGGGCCGCCACCCCGCCGGCGATATAAAGGCCGCCCAGAGCCAGGGTGTCCAGAACGTAGTTGCGGCACAGCCGGGCATAGAAACGGGTGAACCAGGCATGGGTTTCGGGGTATTCGGGCAGTTTTTTTACCACCTGGCTGGGCGACAGTTCCTCGCCGTTTAAAAACTCATACAAATAGCTCAGGCCCGGGCCCGAGACCACGGTGTTGCCGGAAAGGTATTTTTCCCCTCGCCGGTTCATGAGATAAGTCTGGTATTCCTGCTCCCGACCGCCGCCGAAGGGGAAATCGGCATGCCCCCCTTCCGAGGCGATAACCTGTGCTTTTTCCCGATCTCCGGTGATCAGCAGGGCCTTGCCCAGACCGGTGCCGGCTCCGATCACCGCTACGGGGGATTGGGGCCCAGGCGAACTGTCAAGGATCAGGCGGGCCTCCTGTCCCAGCGGTCCGGTCACCGCCAGGGCCTGGGCGTAAAAATCGTTGATCAGCATGGCCCGGGGCAGGGGGAAATCAGCGGCCAGCAAATCCAGGTCGATTTCCCAGCCGGCCAGGGGCAACTTGCAGCGTCGGCCCTCCTCCACCGGGCCGGCCACGGCAAAGACGGCGATATCGGTTTCGCTGGCGGGCAAAGGAAAGCCCAGGGCGTAAAGTTTTGCCAGCTGACCGCCAAGGGAGCCGCTGGATTCGGTGGTCAGCCAGCTTACTTCCTTTAAGCTCAAGGTGTTGTCCGCCGCCAGGACAAAATAGCCGAAACGGCTGTTGGTGCCGCCGATATCGGCGGCCAGGATCCGGGTCATGGTTTCATCCTTGGGGTTGCGGTAAGTTAATTGTTCTGCAGGGCCGCCACCAGCTCGGCGGTTATTTGGCCCACTTCGCTCAAGGCGTCGGTAACGGGCCGGCCCTTTCTTTCCAGGCGGCGAATGGCGGTGGCATCCGGGAAGCAGGCAAGGGGGCTCTCTCCCAGCCCCTCACGGAGAAATTGTTCATCCTCGTCGTCGTGGACCAGGTTGCCGATAAAAGAAACATTGCTGATCCGGCATTCCTGGGCCAGTTTTTTTATTTTCAGGGCGGTGCGTATGCCCGACCGGGAAGGGATCACCACGATCAGCAACCGGTCCACCCCGGCGATGGTGCCGCGCCCCAGGTGCTCCACCCCGGCTTCCATGTCCAGCAGGACCACCTGGGCGGGTTTTAGCAGCAGCCGGGTCAGCAGTCTTTTCAAGACCGTGTTCTCGGCGCAGGCACAGCCGCTTTCCGCGCTCTGGATCGCCCCCAGGACCATCAATTTGATCCCGTCGGCCTCGACGATGAAACGCTCCGGCAGATCTTCCACCTGGGGGTTGATGTTATAAAAGGCCGATCCTTCCACCTTTCCCGAGCGCTCCCGGAGCAGGTCCTTCATTTCGGAAATGGGCCGGATCTTCTCCGGCTGGTCCACTCCAAGGCTCTGGGCCATGTGGGGGCTGGGGTCGGCGTCGATGACCAGGACCTCTTGGCCCATTTCTTTAAACTGGCGGGCCAGCAGGGCCATGATCGTGGTCTTGCCTACTCCGCCTTTACCGCTGATGGCGATTTTCATCTTATTTTTTCCATTGGGCGTGATTTTTTGCCGCCGTCCGGGTAAGGTTAGCGACGTACTTTACTAAAGTGTAACCAAAGGCGGCAAAACCGCAATCAAAAAGGATTGTTACTTTCAATGATCAGCCTGGGTCTCGAACGTCTGTTGCAAAATCCCCCGGCGCGGTTGCAGAATAAGCGGTTGGGGCTGCTTTGCAATCAGGCCTCCACCGACCGCCGTTTCCGCCACAGCCGCGATCTGTTGTCCCGGGCTTACGGTGAGCGTCTAACCTGCCTGTTTTCTCCCCAGCACGGTTTCTTTGCCGAGAAACAGGACAACATGATCGAATCCGCTCATATGACCGACGCGGTCACCGGCCTGCCGCTGTTCAGCCTCTACGGCGAGGTGCGCAAACCCACCCCCGAGATGCTGGAGCACTGCGACGTGTTGCTGGTGGATCTGGTGGATGTGGGGACCAGGGTTTACACCTTTCTCTATACCCTGGCCTACTGCCTGGAGGCGGCGGCGGAGCAGGGCAAGGAGGTGGTGGTCCTGGACCGGCCCAACCCCCTGGGCGGAGCGGCCATGGAGGGCAATCTGCTGCGGCCTTCCTGCCGCTCCTTTGTCGGCTTGTACCCGATACCCATGCGTCATGGCATGACTTTGGGCGAACTGGCCATGATGATCAAGGGAGAGTTCGCCATCGACTGCTCGCTGGAGGTTGTTACCATGGATGGTTGGCGGCGGGAAATGCTTTTTGCCGACACCGGCCTGCCCTGGGTTTTTCCCTCCCCCAATATGCCCACCCCGCAGACGGCCCTGGTCTATCCGGGCCAGGTGATCTGGGAGGCCACCAACATCTCGGAAGGGCGGGGCACCACCCTGCCCTTTGAGCTTTTCGGCGCCCCTTTTATAGACCACCAGGAAGTTTTGGCGGCCATCGCCGGCCCCCCCCTGCCGGGTTGCCACCTGCGGCCCCTGGTCTTTGAGCCGGTGGCCGGCAAATGGGCCGGGGAGCCGTGTGTCGGGTTTCAACTCCATGTTACTGACCCGGCAAATTTTTTGCCCTATCGCACCACCCTGGTCCTGTTGCAGGCGCTGGCCCGGCTGTATCCAGGGTTTGCCTTGAAGGCGCCGCCCTATGAGTATGAATATGAAACAATGCCCATCCATCTGATCCTGGGAGAGGAAAATATCTGGCCCCGGTTGCTGGCCGGTGAGCCGGTGCTGGAGATGGAAGCCGGCTGGCAGGGTGAACTGGACGATTTTGCCCGGCTTCGCCGGCGGTATCTGTTGTACTGATGTTTTGTCATGCGTGATTATTTTCTCGATATAGCCGCCGAATGTCCCTATGGCCTGCAGCAACGGGCGGTGTATCGCCAGGCTCCCTGTCCGCCCCTTGGCGGCGAGATGTTCGACAAGTTCCTGCAGGCCGGTTTTCGGCGCAACGGCAACACCATGTACAACATGGCCTGTTTCGGCTGCCAGGCCTGTGTGCCCATTCGCCTGGCGGTGGAGGAGTTTGAGCCCAACCGTAACCAGCGGCGGGTCTGGCGGCGCAATCAGGATGTCCGGGTCAGTCGGGGGCCCATCCAGCTCAGCGCGGAAAAGCTGGCGTTGTGCGAGCGCTTCCTTGGCCGCCGGTATCCCGACCAGAAGGGAGTGCCGGACGAGGAAGAGGAGCAGGAGGGGCGAGCCGTGGACTATTACGGCGGTTTTTTCCTCAACTCCATCACCGAGACCTTTGAGGTCGTCTATCGCGTCGATGACCGGCTACTGGGGGTGGCGGTGGTGGATATTACCCCCACCGCCTTAAACGCCGTTTACTTTTATTTCGACCCCGATCAGGCTCACCGCAGTCCGGGTATTTTAAACATTCTTTTTCTCATCGAGCTGTGCCGTAGTACGGGCCTGGATTTTCTCTACCTGGGCTACTGGATCGAAGAAGTGGACGCCATGAACTACAAATCCCGCTTCAAGCCCCATCAGTTGCTCATTGATGGTCAGTGGCGGACCAGCCTATGAGCACCTTCGCCGCCATTGATTTTGAAACCGCCAACCGCGACCGCAACAGTGCCTGCGCTGTGGGAGTGGTGGTGGTCGAGGATGGAAGGATTGCCCGCCGTTATTATGAATTGATCCGGCCGCCGTCGCGCTGGTTTACCTTTACCTTCATTCATGGCCTGACCTGGCGTGATGTGCGGGATGCGCCCCGCTTCGACGCGGTTTGGGAAGGGATCGGGCGGGATCTGGCGGGGGTCGATTTCCTGGCGGCCCACAACGCCCCATTCGACAAAGGGGTGCTGGAAGCCTGCTGCACCGATCACGGCCTGCCGGCGCCGTCTCATCCCTTTGTCTGCACGGTGCAGCTGGCCCGGCGCCAGTGGAATATACGGCCCACCAGGCTGCCCGATGTCTGCCGTCACCTGGGGATTGAACTGCGCCACCATCAGGCCGCTTCCGATGCCGAGGCCTGCGCCCGCATCGTTATCGCCGCCCAGCGTGAGGGTTGGCGTAACCGAACAGCCGCACCGCATCTTCGGACGATCAGCCAGGCTTGAGTACCCTGTTTACGCGGCGCCTGGCTGATCGTCCGAACCTGCAGCACTGCTGAACGGTTACGGGCTGGCGCGCCTGAACGGTTATGTGGCGCCGCATCCTGCACCACCCGGTGACCGCTCAGGCCATGGTGTCCGGCAAATCAGCCAGTTTTAAGACGGCCCGGTGTGCGTTGGCGCCAAGGCGTCTGCTGGTCTTGTTGCCGGTTGCGTCCGGAGCGGAGATGGAAACGCTCCGACGGGCTCAGGTAAGCAGTTGTGCCAGCTCTTCCGGGTTGTTGACCGGCTGGTGGCAGCGGAAATCCCGGCATACGTAAGCCGTGGGCCGGTCATCGGGCCCTCGGCCGATCTCCGCCAGCAGGGGCAGCCGGCGGGCCAGCCAGGCCTGGCCGGGGCCGCCATCGGCCAGCATTACCAGGGTGTTGGGGAGATAGTGGCGGCGGACGGTGGACAGCATTTTTTGGGTGTCTTCCTCCTCCAGGGAACCGGCGATTATGACCTGTTGCGGTGGGCGCAGGGCGCAACCCTGGGCCACCAGCAGCTGCGGCAGGATGGGCGGGTATTGTTGCAGGCGTTGGTTAAAGGCCGTGATAGTGGTTTCGGCCATCTCCCGCCATTTCTGGTTGTCGGTGAAACCGGCCAGGCGCAGCAGGTTCATGGCCGCCACCGAGTTGCCGGTGGGTTCGGCGCTGTCAAAATCGGCCTTGAGTCTTACCAGGATGGTGTGATCGTCGCCGGGGGCGTCAAAGAAACCGCCGCGGCGCTGATCATGGAAGAGGGCAATCTGTTTCTCCGTCAGGATCTCCGCTTCTTCCAGCCAGCTGATATCGAAGGTGGCCTGGTAGAGATCAAGCAGGCCCTGGACCAGAAAGGCGTAATCATCGAGCTGGCCGGGGAGTCCGGCCTCACCGGCCCGGTATCGGCGATACAGGTTGCCGGTGTCCGGGTCGCGCAAGCGTAAGCGATCACATGGCACCGCCGAAATCGGCGATTGGACCGGTTCCAGTACTGATGTACGCTTCGCCGTCCCGTTCGCCACAACCTGCGGCACCCTTTGACCGCTTACCATTTTGTCCCCGTGATCACCTGCGCGCAATCGGGTGAGGAGAAAACGGGCCGCCCG